>CBJKNR010000152.1:0-7964 GCA_966417555.1 uncultured Sphingopyxis sp. | reverse complement strand
CGCCGCGCGGCTGAAGCAGGCGGGCGGCACTATCTTCGCCCAAGCGCCCGAAAGCTGCGTGATCTGGGGCATGCCCGGCGCGGTGGCCAAGTCGGGCATTGCCGCGGCGACGCTCAACCCCGACGCGATCGCGCTGATATTGGGCAGCTTCCTGTCGGGGCGCCGCACGTCATGATGGGGGGTAGCGCCAGCGAGTCGGTCTATCGCGTCCTGATGGGCGTCCTCGAATCGCGCACCGGGCAGACGCTGTCGCCGAACCGCATCTGGCGTATCGAAATGTCGTTGAGGCCCGTGATGCAGCGCCATGGCATCGCCGATCTCGACGCGCTCGTTGCCGCGCTCGTCACCTCGAACAGCCGGGCACTGCTCGACGACACGGTTGACGCGATGCTCAACAACGAAACCTATTTCTATCGCGAATACAGCGTGTTCGACGAAATAGCTGCCACCGCACTCGACCGGATACGCGAGATCAACAAATTGCGCCGCCGCGTGACGATCTGGCATTGCGGCGTGTCGACGGGCCAGGAAGCCTATTCGATGGCGATGCTGATCGCCGAACAGGGCGCGAAATGGGCCGGCTGGCAGGTCGATATCGTCGGCACCGATGTCAGCTATCATGCGATCGGCCGCGCGCGCGTTGGCCTCTACAGCCAGTTCGAGATACAGCGCGGGCTGCCCGTGCAGCGGATGGTGCGCTGGTTCGACCAGACCGAAGGCGGCTGGCTCGCCAAGGCGGACCTTCGCCGCCGCATCGATTTTTCGGTACAGAATATGCTCACCGACCGCCCGCCGCTGGCGTCGCCCGCCGACCTCATCTTCTGCCGCAACCTGCTCCTCTATTTCTCTGCGCCGATGCGCCAGAAGGCCTTTGCCCGGCTGCGCGCGATGGCGGCGCCGCAAAGCTTCCTCGTGCTCGGCGCGGGCGAAACCGTGCTCGGGCAGACCGACCAGTTTGTCGCAAGCCCGCGCCTGCGCGGCCTCTACGAACCGGCGGACCAGCAGATGCGCCGCCCCGAATCATCGCGCCCCGTGGCCGCCTGACCTTGCTTTTTCCGCGCCGGTGGCGCAATCGACGGCTTGGCAAGCACAGGACGGGCCTCCAAAGCGCATGAGCGATTTTATCGAACGCTGGTCTCCCAATTTCGACGAGCGCGCGCTGCCCATTTCGATGATCGTCCTTCACTATACCGGCATGAAGAGCGGGGCTGAAGCCATTGATTGGCTTGCCAATCCCGAGTCCGGCGTTTCGGCGCACTATGTCGTCGGCGAGGATGGCCGGATCACGCAGATGGTGCCCGAAGACAAGCGCGCCTGGCACGCGGGCAAGTCGCACTGGCGCGGGATCAGCGACATCAATTCGGCGAGCGTCGGGATCGAGATCGTCAATCCCGGCCATGAATGGGGCTATGTGCCCTTTCCCGACCCGCAGATCGCCTCGGTCGTCCGCCTCGTCCACAGGATCAAGGACGCTCATGCGATCACGCGCGGCAATGTCGTCGGCCATTCGGATATCGCGCCGACGCGCAAGCAGGATCCGGGCGAACTCTTCCCGTGGGAGGAGCTCGCACGCCGTCGCCTCGCGCTGCCGCGCCCGACCAGGAAACTCACCGATCCGCTCTGGACCGACGCGGGTTTCCTGCTCGCGCTCGAGCGCTTCGGCTATGATGTCACCGACGGCTTTGCCGCGACCGTCGCGTTCCAGCGCCGTTTCCGCCCCGAGCTGATCGACGGCACGATCTGCGGCGAATGCCGCGCGATCCTGCTCGCGCTGCTGCTGCCGCAGCCCGAGGGCAATTGACTCGTCAAATCGCGCCACAGGGCCTATAATAAGGCTGCCAGAGGGTCGGGCGATCGCCGCCGCGCGCAGGCGCGGGGGAGGAAAGTCCGGGCTCCACGGAAATCACGGTGCCGGATAACGTCCGGCGGACCGGGCTTCGGCCAGGTTCAGGGAAAGTGCCACAGAGAGAAGACCGCCAAAGGCTTCGGTCCGGCGAAAGGTGAAAGGGTGCGGTAAGAGCGCACCGCGCGGACGGCAACGGACGCGGCACGGCAAACCCCACCGGGAGCAAGGTCGAATAGGGATGGCACGAGGTAACTCAGGGCTGATTCCGGCCCCGCCGTCCGGGTTGACTGCTTGAGCGTTCGGGTAACCGTCCGCCTAGAGGAATGATCGCCTATCCCCGGCAACGGGGTGGACAGAACCCGGCTTACAGACCCTCTGGCATTCTCTCCCATGGACGGCGCGGGAACCGCGCTGACGGCGTCCGCGTATTATGCGGACCAGCAAAGGAGACGAACCATGAAAGTCGTCGATGACCATGTCGAGGTGTCCGAGACCGAGGCGAGCAGCGGGGTAAAGGGACATAATGTCCGCTATGTCCTGGCCTTTTCGCTGATCGCGGTGATAATCGTCCTCTCCGCGATCTGGATCGTTCCGGCGTTGCTGCGGCCCTGACCGGCAGAAGGATCATTTCGCCTTGGTGACGCTGACCAGTTCTTCCTCGGCGCCCGGGGTATCTTCCATATAGATTATGCGGACCGGCCGCCTGAATTTCCGCGTGTAAAGCTTGTCATAGCCCGGGCCGTTGCCTGTCGCGACCTTGAGCAGGCTCGCGATCGTGTCGCCGGTCAGCACGTTCCAGCTCATCTCGTTGCCGTCATGCGCAAAGGTGCGGCTGTACAGCGCCACATCGAGCCCGATGAGACGCATGCGCAGCCCGTCCTTCGTCGCCGCGGTGCGATAGCGATAGGTCGCCGACCGCGCCGTGGTGCCGCCCGTCAGGTCACGGATCGTCAGCACGCCCTTGACGATCGTGAGCCCGGCGGCGCCAAGCGGATCGGTTTCGAGCTTCAATTCGCCCGCGGGTGTGTGCCCGAAATCGACCTCGTCGCGATAGCTTAGCAGGACATGGAGCGTCCGCGCATCGGGGCTCGCCACGACATAGACAATATCGCTGTCGCCATCGCCATTGAGGTCGCCGTCGATGCGCGCCTCGATTTCCTCGCCCATCTCCAGCCAATCGTTCAATATCTCGTCGGAAACCGGCTGCATCGGTTCGCGTACCTGCTCGGCATGTGCGGTGCTTGCGAGCAAAAATGCGGCGATCAATCCCAAGCTTGGCATCATGATCCCTCCCGCCCGTTGTGGCCATATTATCAACTGCTAGCGCTGCGTCCATCGGCTGTCGGTGATCGGGCGCACAGCGTTGCGCGGAGCAATGGCGGCTATGGGGTGGGAAGCGGACCTTAGATCCTCCCCACTTGTGGGGAGGTGGCAGCCGCGTAGCGGCTGACGGAGGGGGCTCGCATCCTCACGTAACGTCGCTTCAGGCCGCCCGCCCCCTCCACCGCCTTCGGCGGTCGCCCTCCCCGCAAGCGGGGAGGATTTATGGCAGCTTCCGGTCGCAAAGCGGACGGAAAATCAGCTTGTGGGATAGCTCACCGCCATCACTTCCCATTCCTTGGGTCCGGCGGGCAGCTGCACCGTGCGCAGGTCGCCGATGGCCGCGCCGCGAAGCGCGCGGGCAAGCGGGCTGTTCCAGCCGATCCGGCCTTCGCCGGCATCGGCCTCGTCGTCGCCGACCAGCGTGACGATGCGCCGGGCGTCATCATCGTCGGCGAGTTCGACGGTCGCCCCGAACCAGATGCGGCTCTTGTCGGGCTGCTCGGCGGGGTCGACGACGCGCGCCGCCTTCATCCGCCGCGCAAGGAAACCCAGCCGCCGGTCGATCTCGCGCAGCCGCTTGCGCCCATAGATATAGTCGCCGTTCTCGCTGCGGTCGCCGTTGCTCGCCGCCCAGCTGATCACCTCGACCAGCTTTGGCCGCTCATCGCCCAGCAGCGCGTCATATTCGGCGCGCAGCGCGGCATAGCCCGCCGGGCTGATGATGTTCGTCTTTTCCCCCGCCATATGGTCTCAGCCGGGGGTGCGCTTGCCGAGATAGAAGCTCAACGGCGCGTTGGGCAGCGTCTTGCCGTCGCGCAACGTGTCGTAGACGACGGCATTTTCGAGCACGCGCTGTACATAATTCCGCGTCTCGAAAATGGGGATCGCTTCGATCCAGTCGACCATTTCGATCCCGCCGTCGCGCGGGTCGCCATTGGCGCGCAGCCATTTGTTCACGTTGCCGGGACCTGCGTTATAGGCAGCGATCGCGAGCGGATAACTGCCGCCGAAATAGCGAAGCATCTGCTGGAAATAGGTCGACCCCAGCATCATGTTGTAATTGGTGTCGGTGGTCAGCGATCCGGCGTCATAGCTCATGCCCAGCTTGCCCGCGACCTCGCGTGCCGTTCCCGGCATCAGCTGCATCATCCCGCGCGCGCCGGCGTGGCTGATCGCCTGCCGGTCGAACTGGCTTTCCTGCCGGGTGATTGCATGAATGAAGGTCCAGTTGCTTTCGTGCCCCGCGGGGACGCGCACGGTCGGGAAGCCCGCGACTTCGACCGCATCGAGGCTGTTCGCCTGCGCGCTGCGGCCGATCATCACGCCAAGGTCGGGGCGACCGATCTGCGACGCGAGCTTGCCCGCGAGCACATGGTCGGCGGGCGAGGTCGCCTTTTGCGCGAGCGCGCGCAGAAACTGCGACTGTTCGCGCCACGCGCCGATCTCGCCGAGCGCGCGCGCAGCGCGCACCAGCCGGTCGTCTTCGAAGGCGCGGCGTTCGTCGCTGTTGACCTCGATCGTCGGGTTCGGCGTCGGCCTGGGTTGCGGGCGGTTCAGCCGCTCCAGCGCCAGCTGGCCGTAAAACTGGTCGTAATGCTGCGCGGCGTCGTTGAAATAGGTGTTGGCTGTCGTCCGGTCGCCCGCTGCGAGCGCGGCGCGGCCGGCCCAGTAAAAACCCTTGGTGCGCGTCTGCGCCGAGCGTGCGGCTTCGCCATAGGCGCGATAAAGGCGGACGGCTTCGGCCGGGCGACGGAGGTCGCGATAGGCGAGCTGCCCGGCGAGCCACGCCAGCGAAGTATAATCGTCGCGCACGCCGAGCGGCGCTTCGCGGATCACGGTGCCCGCCGGGAAGGCGTCGTCGAGCTGGCGCGCGATATTATAGGCGGTCGTCTTGTCGCCGCCCTCGCTCGCCTGCCGGGCGTTGGTCAGCAGCGTCTCGAGCCATTCCTCGGCATCGGTGGGCGGCTTGGCGAGTGAGCGCGGCGCGGCGAGCAGCGCGCGCGCTTCGCCGACACGGCCAGCCTTGCGCAGCCAGGTCGCCTTGTCGGTGATATAGCCGGCGTCGGTGCGGGTCAGCGATGGATTCTGGCTTTCGGCTGCCGACGCCTGGAAAGCTGCATCGACCGACGCGCTGCGCATCGCGAGACGCGCCGCAAAGACGTTGCGCTTGTCGGGCGAAGTATAGGCGAGCTGGCGGCTCGCTGCGGACGTGGCGCCAAGCCAGAGCAGCCGATCCATCCGCGCGTCATGGTCGGCAGGCGTGATCGCGCCGGGGAACATGCCGAGCGCGCGGCTCGTCTCATAATCGTCGAGCGGTCCGCTGGTCCACGCGCGGCGGACTGCGGCATTGGCGTCCTCACGGCGACCCGAGGCGTTGAGCGCGAGCGCATAGCGTAGCTGCCCGCTCGCCGTCTGCGGCGGATAGGCCTGGAAATAGGCGAGGGTGCGGGCGGGGTCGTAGCTGTCGAGCGAGATCGATTTTTCGGCACGCGTCCGCAGCTTGTCGGCATCGGGCCAACCGCGATTGGCCATCAGGAAGCGCGAGAGCTGGTCGAACGACGCGCCGGTATTCGCGGTGAGCCGACGCCATTCCATTACTGCGTCGCCGACCGAATTGGGCGACGGCGGCGGGCCCGACATCGAGGCGAGCCCCATCTGGGCGCGATACCAGCTCATTTGTTCGGGGGTGAGTTCGCTGGCATGGGCAGCAGTGGGGACGGCGAGAGCCAGCGCAAGCGCGAAGCGCGAAATAGAGGGCAGCGAGATCATGACGGCCATACTAATGCCAAACTCCTTGCGGGGCGCTGAATAGACGTCCAATAGCGGCGCGCTGGCCGGATTCTATCGGTCACGGCGGTCAATTGTAAAGGAGCGGAGCATGTTTTCGGGTTCGATTCCCGCCTTGGTGACGCCATTCCGCGATGGGGCGTTCGACGCCCCGGCCTTTGCGCGCCTCGTGGACTGGCAGATCAAGGAGGGCACCAGCGCGCTGGTGCCGTGCGGAACGACCGGCGAAAGCCCGACACTCGGCTTCGACGAACATTATCAGGTGATCGATACCTGTATCGAGGCCGCGGCGGGCCGGGTGCCCGTAATCGCGGGCTGCGGATCGAACGACACCGCGACCGCGATCCGCCATATGCGTTACGCGCAGGCGGCCGGTGCGACCGCCGCGCTGGTCGTCGCCCCCTATTATAACCGGCCGAGCCAGGACGGGATGATCGCGCATTTCAAGGCACTCGCCGATGCCAGCGACCTGCCGATCGTCGTCTACAACGTCCCCGGCCGCACCGTCGCCGACATCAGCGCCGAAACGCTGTGCAGGCTCGCCGAAATCCCGAGCGTCGTCGCGATCAAGGATGCGAGCGGCGATCTCGCGCGCGTGACGATCCACCGCGCCGGGGCGGGTGCGGACTTCTGCCAGCTTTCGGGGAACGACGACCTCTGGCTTCCGCACGCGGTGATGGGCGGCGTCGGCTGCATCTCGGTCACCGCCAATGTGGCGCCGCGCCTCTGTGCCGATTTCGCCGCTGCGTGCACCGCGGGCGACTGGACGCGCGCGCTGGTGCTGCACGACCGGCTGTTCGATCTGCACAAGGCCATGTTCTCCGACACCTCGCCGGGGCCGGTCAAATATGCGCTGTCGCGCGTCCACGACTGGTTTTCGCCCGAAGTGCGCCTACCTATTATCCCGGCGTCCGAAGCATCGTGCAAGGCCGTCGATGCCGCGCTGTCGTCGGCAGGAGTGATTTAAGCTTTCGTCATGGCCCGTCCCCAGTCTGCCGCCGAATTCGACAAAAAGAAGGTCGTCGCCGAGAACCGGCGCGCGCGCTTCGACTATGCCATCGAACAGGTGTTCGAGGCCGGCATCGCGCTGCAGGGGACCGAGGTGAAATCGCTGCGCTTCGGCGAGGGCACGATCGCCGAAAGCTATGCCGAGGTGACCGGCGGCGAGGTCTGGCTGATCAACGCCAACATCCCCGAATTCAGCCATGGCAACCGCTTCAACCATGAACCCAAGCGCCCGCGCAAATTGCTGCTCAACTGGCGCGAGATCAACAAGCTGCACGCCGGCGTCGCGCGGCAGGGCATGACGCTCGTCCCGCTCACAGTCTATTTCAATAGCCGCGGCCGCGCGAAGGTCGAACTCGCGCTCGCCAAGGGCAAGAAGGCGCACGACAAGCGCGAGTCGATCAAGGAACGCGACTGGAAGCGCGACAAGCAGCGGTTGCTGAAGGACCGGGGATGAGCGGCGGCAAGCCTCGCGACAAGGCGGCGGTGATGAACTGGATCCGCCGCAACTCGCCGACGCGCGAGGAATTGCTTGCGAGCCGCTTCGTCAAGCCCTTCGCGCACCGGGTCGCACACAGCCATTTGTGGCGTTTCACGCGCACATCGGTCCCGCGCGGTACCGCGCTCGGGCTGTTCGTCGGCATCTTTTTCCTGATCCCGGGCGTCCAGATTCTCGGCGTCGCGCTGCTCGCGCTGCCTTTCCGCGCCAATATCCCGATCGGCGCGGCGATGACCTTCCTGTCGAACCCCGTGACGACGCCCTTCATCATCATCGCCTCGGTATGGCTCGGCGACTGGCTGTTCGGCCTCCATGCGAACAGCGCGACCTTTTCGGCGATGATCGAGCATGGCGCGTCGGCAGGGGATTGGGTGCGCTGGGTATTCTCCGATGCGGCGCCGGCGATGCTGGCCGGGCTGTTCGTGATTTCGGTCGTTTCGGCGGTGGTCGGCTATATCCTCGCCGCGATCTTCTGGGACAACTGGATTCGCCTCCGCTGGCGGC
>CBJKNR010000151.1:0-7973 GCA_966417555.1 uncultured Sphingopyxis sp. | reverse complement strand
CGCTCGGCACACGGATGGGGTTCACCATCTCGATCGTAATCTGGTCGCTGTCGATCGCTGCGCACGCGCTGGTGCGCTCGATGCCGCTGCTGGTCCTCCTGCGCGCGACGCTCGGGATCAGCGAAGCGGACAACTGGCCCGGCGCGGCCAAGGCGAACGCGCTCTGGTTCCCCTCGCGCGAGCGCGCGCTGGCGCAGGGCATCTTCAACGCGGGCGCCTCGCTCGGCGGGATCATCTCGGCGCCGCTGATAGCGCTGCTGTTCGTCCAGTTCGGCTGGCACGGCACCTTCCTGCTCATCGGCATTCTCGGCTTCGTCTGGCTCGTCCCCTGGCTCTGGTTCTACAAGGGCGATCCGGACAAGCACCCCGGCCTCAGCGAGGAAGAGCGCGACTATATCCTGACCGGTCGCACCGAAGCGGGCCGCAACGACAGCCGCCGCGTGCCGCTCGGCGAGCTGCTCCGCTATCGCCAGAGCTGGGGCGTCATCCTGTCGCGTTTCTTCCTCGATCCCGTCTGGTGGCTCTTCGTGTCGTGGCTGCCGATCTACCTTGCCGAAACCTTCGGTTTCGACGTCAAGCAGATCGGCCTCTTCGCGTGGGTGCCCTTCGTCGGCGCGATGCTCGGCAGCCTGTTCGGAGGCTGGTTCGCGGGGCGAATCATTGCGGGTGGTGGGGGAGTACACAAGGCGCGTACGCTGACCATCGCGATCGGCTGCGCGATCATGCTGCCCTCGCTGCTCTTCACCATCGGGGCCAGCGACCCGCTGACCGCAGTGTTGCTGATCGCGTGCATCCTCTTCGGTTTCCAGATGGCGATCGGAAATATCCAGACGCTGCCGAGCGACTATTTCGGCGGCGGCGCGGTCGGCAGCCTTGCCGGCATCAGCGGCACCGCCGCGGTCGCGGGCACGCTGATCACCACCTGGCTCGTCCCCATACTCACCAAGACGAGCTATGCGCCGATCTTCGCGCTCTCCGCGGCGATCGTGCCCATTTCTTTCCTGTGTTTCTGGCTGGTCGGCGGTCGCGTCGCACCGGTCGCCACCCAACCCACCCACAATCAAGAATAAGGAACTGCACCACATGACTCTCCAGGGGAAAACCGCGCTCGTCACCGGCGGCGGCCGCGACATCGGCCGTTCGGTCTCGATCGCGCTCGCCCGCGCCGGCGTGCGCGTCGCGATCAATTACAACAGTGGCGGCGAAGCCGCCGAGGATACGCTGAAGACGATCAGGGACGCCGGCGGCGATGCCTTCCTGATCCAGGCCGACGTCACCGACAGCAATGCCGTCAAGGCGATGCTCGACGAGGTCGGCATCGCATTCAGCGGTCGGCTCGACATTCTGGTCAACCTCGCGGGCGGCATGGTTGCGCGCAAGACTTTGAGCGAAATGGACGAGGATTTCTTCGACCATGTGATGACGCTCAACCTCAAATCGGCCTTCCTCGTGCTGCAGGCATCGCAGCCCTTCCTCGGCGAAGGATCGGCGGTGGTGAACGTCTCGTCGCTCGCGGGCCGCGATGGCGGCGGCCCCGGCGCCTCGGTCTATGCGACTGCGAAGGGTGTGCTGATGACCTATACGCGCGCGATGGCGAAGGAACTGGGCCCGCAGGGCATCCGCGTCAACGCGGTCTGCCCCGGCCTGATCGGCACGAGCTTTCACGACATCTTCTCGAAGCCCGAGGGCCGGGCAGCGACCGCGAACAACACGCCGCTCCGCCGCGAAGGCCGCCCCGACGAGGTCGCCGACACGATCGTCTATCTGGCGTCGCCGGCCGCGAGCTTCCTCGCGGGCGTCTGCCTCGACGTGAACGGCGGGCTGGGCTTCTCCTGATGCGCTGGTTCGCTGCGACCGCCGCCGCGGCGCTGTTCGTCAGCGGGGCGCAGGCGCAGACCCGCGAGCGCACCGATGCGCCGCCGCTCGAGCCCTACAAGATCATCCTTGTCGGCGATTCGACGATGGCGCCGCACAGCGGCTGGGGCGGGGCCTTCTGCGCGCATCATGTCAAATCGTCGGTCGCGTGCCTCAACGCGGGCCGCGGCGGACGCAGCACGCGCAGCTATCGGCAGGAGGGCGGATGGGACATCGCGCTCGCCGAGGCGAAGGTGCCCGGCTATCGCGGCACCTGGGTGCTGATCCAGTTCGCGCACAACGACCAGTCGTCGAAGCCCGAACGCTGGACCGACGAGACGACCGAATTCCCCGCAAACCTTCGCCGCTTCGTCGAAGAGGTGCGCGCGGTCGGCGCTACGCCGGTGCTGGTGACGCCGCTGACGCGCCGCGAGTTCAAGGACGGCAAGCTCAGGAACACGCTCGCGAGCTGGTCCGACCAGGTGCGCGGCGTCGCCAAGGCGATGAACGTGCCGCTCGTCGATTTGAACGCGCTCAGCGCCGCGCAGGTGCAAGAGATGGGGGCCGAGATGTCGACCAAGCTGGCGCAGGTGCCGCCCGCAGACGACGAGCTGGCGGCGGCCAAGGCCGGCACGACGCTGACCGCGCGGCCGGCGCCGCCCGAGCCGGCGCCGATCACCGGCGACGGTGCGCGGGGACAGGTGACGCGCAAGTTCGACTATACCCATCTTGGCGATGTCGGCGCCGAGGTCACTGCCAAGCTGGTGACGCAGGCGCTCGCGCGCGCGGTGCCTGGCCTCAGGAGCCAACTCGTCCGCTAGCGAACATGTATGGCACATTGGACTGACCAATGTGCCATACGTAATGGTTGACAAAAATGCAGCCATCGCTGACTATATTGGTCAGAACAGAATCGATTTTCAGGGAGAGATGACGTGAATTCTCGCAATCCGATCCGCGCGCGCACGCTGCGCGCCGCGTTGCTGGCCGGCGCCGGCTCGACGCTGCTCGTCGCGGCGATGCCCGCATGGGCACAGGATGCACCCGCGCCGCAGGCGGAAGGCGAGGAGGATGCGATCGTCGTCACCGGCATCCGCGAGACGATCCAGAATTCGATCAACACCAAGCGCGAGGAAACCGCGATCGTCGACGCCCTGTCGTCGGACGACATCGGCGACATCCCCGCTATCTCGGTCGGGCAGGCGATCCAGACGATCACCGGCGCGACGACGCACCGCGAAAAGGGCGACGCGTCCGAAATCGCGCTCCGCGGCCTCGGCCCCTTCCTGTCGAACGCGACCTTCAACGGCCGCGACGCGACCAACGGCAGCGGCGACCGATCAGTGAACTTCAACCAGTTCCCGTCCGAGCTCGTCAACAATATCAAGATCTACAAGACGCAGCAGGCGAGCCTTGTCGAAGGCGGTGTTGCGGGCACGATCGAGATCGGGACGCTGCGTCCGCTCGATTTCGGCAAGCGCCGCCTGCAGGGCGAGATCAAGGCGCAATACAACCCCTATGGCGACCGCATCACCGGCGGATCGGGCGGCATCGGCTGGCGCGGGACGCTGAGCTATGTCGACCAGTTCGCGAACGACACGATCGGCATCGCGATCGGCGTCCAGCGCAACGACACGAACAATCCCGAGGAAACATACGCCGCCAGCAGCACCTGGGTCGCGTGCCGCGCCGACAATGTCGCGACGGGCAACTGCACCGAACTCCAGCGCGCGGATTATGGCGAGGACCCGTTCTTCCTCGTCCCCAACGCCTATACCTTCCGCCAGATCAGCGAGACCGACAAGCGCGATGCGGTGTTCGGCGCGATCCAGTTCCGCCCGACCGACACGCTCGACATCAATCTCGACGTCCAATATTCGGACCGCACATTCGTCGAGAGCCGGCGTGATCTCAACATCTCCGAGGGGCGCAACGGCCTGACCAACGTCGTTTACGACGAGAATGGCGTCGTCCAGAGCCTCAATGGCCTTTCGGCGCTCGAATCGAACGGGTCCGAACTGTCGCGCGCCGAGGAATATCTGGGCGGCGGCCTGTCGGCCCAATGGCAGGCGAGCGACCGACTGACGATCAAGCTCGACGGCAGCTATTCGCGGACGGTCCGCACCGAGATCGAACGCAACGTCCGCCTGCGCACCGATCCGTTCGACGTCAACGGCACGCGCAATTTCTTCAGCGTGACAGGGAACGGCTTCGCATCGAACAATATGCGCGTTCCCTATAAATATGAGATCACGCCGGGCAGCTTCGTGCCCACGATCACGATCGATCCGCGCTTCGACCTCAACAATCACAATCTTTTCTGGGACGACGCGCGCTTCCGCCGCGACGAGAGCAAGCGGCACAACGAGATTTTCGCGGGCCGCTTCGACGCGATCTACGAACTCGACGGTTTCCTGAAGTCGATCTCGGCCGGTGGTCGCTGGTCGCGGCTCACCTATCGCGACTATGATGTGCGCAATGGCGACTTCAACCTGAATCCCGCAATGGCCGAAGACAGGCGGATCAACAATCTGTGCCGTCAGGCCTTTCCGCAGACCGATTTCCTTTCGGCGGCGAAGGGCAACGGCATCCACAGCTGGGCGACCTTCGACGTCGACTGCCTGTTCCGCGAATATATGGGCGCCGAGGATCCGGGCAACCTCGACGACACCCGCTCGGTCGCGAACCGTAACGTCAAGGAAACGACGCTCGCGGGCTATGTGATGGCCGATTATGAAGGCGATCTCGGCAGCATGCCGGTGCGCGGCAATATCGGCGTGCGCGTCGTCAACACGCGCGTCACCTCGAAGGGGCTGCGCAGCGGCCTCATCCTCGTTCCCGATCCCAGCGGCGACGGCTCTTTCGGCCTCGACGAAACCGGCGAATTCGTTACCGAGACGATCAAGAGCAGCAACACGCGCATCCTGCCGAGCGTCAACGCGATCTTCGAGGTTGCGCCCGATACGCTGCTGCGTGCCGCGGCCTATCGTGCCATGTCGCGCCCCAATCCCAGCGCGCTTGGCGCCGGGCGCACGATCACGCTCGAGGACGGGAACAATTTCACCTCGATCGAGGATGCGATCGACAATATCATCGCCAATGGCAGCCCACGCCTGAAACCGCTGATGTCGTGGAACGGCGACCTGTCGCTCGAATGGTATCCGAACAAGGACAGCCTCCTCTCGGCGACGGTCTATTACAAGCAGTTCACCGGCGGCTTCCAGCCCGTTGTCTTCAATGAGGATTTCACCATCGACGGCGAAACGGTGTCGATCCCGGTGACGCAGACGCGCAACAGCCCGGACAAGTCGCGCATCTACGGTCTCGAACTGACCGCGGCGACGCGCTTCAGCTTCCTGCCCAAGCCGCTCGACGGACTCGGCGCGAAGGTCAGCTATAATTATGCCGATTCCAATTTCGAGACGCAGGATATCCGCCTCGGCGACCAATATGATCCGGAATCCGAGACGGTAAGCCCGGGGCTCATTCCGCCCGCGAACCTGTCAGGCTATTCGAAACATGTGCTGTCGGCGCAGGCCTATTACGACATCGGCCCCCTGTCGCTGCAGGCGATCTACAATTACCGGTCGAAATATTTCCAGGACTTCGTCGGCGGCAACAGCCAGCTGCGCTATGTCGGGCCGAGCGAGACCGTGGATTTCCGCGCGTCGATGAATCTGATGCCCGGTGTGTCGCTGCGCTTCGAGGCGCTCAACATCTTCAACGAGCCGAAGGCGACCTATATGCCGGTCTATGGCAGCAGCCGCCAATATCATTATTATGGCGCGAAATATTTCATCGGCATCCGCGCGCGGCTCTGAAACTAAACTTCGGTCATGGGCTTCAAACTTGTCATACCGGATTGTATGGACTTCCTGACACCGACGCGGGGAGAAGATTGACCATGGCCGAACGCCGCCTTTTTGAAGATGTCGCCGATGCGATCCGGCGCCTGATTCTCGACGGGACTTTCCCGCCGGGGACGCGGCTGCCCGGCGAGCGCGAGCTGTCGGAGCGCTTCGACGTCAGCCGGGTGACGATCCGCGAGGCCGAGATTGCACTTCAGGCGACGGGGTGGATCCATATCCGGACCGGTGCGGGCGCCTATGTCGAGGCGGTGCTGCCCGGCGACAATGCGATCCTGCCCAAGGTCAGCGCGTTCGAACTGACCGAGGCGCGCTCGCTGTTCGAGGCCGAGGCCGCGGCGCTCGCCGCGCCGACGATTTCGGCCGAAACGCTCGCGAAGCTCGACGAATTGCTCGTGGCGATGGCCGACGACAGCAAGAGCGAGGAAGAGATCAGCGCGATCGACCGCGAGTTTCACATGACGATCGCCGCCGCATCGAGCAACAAGGCGATCATCCATGTGATCGAGAGCCTGTGGCGGATGCGCATGGAACTGCCCGAGGTGCGGAGCAGCCACTCGCTCGTCTGCCGCAAGGACGGCGCCGCGCGGCAGGCCGAACATGCCGATGTCGTTGCCGCGCTGCGCAAGCGCGACGCAGCCGGGGCACGGCTCGCGATGCGGCGCCACTTCAACCGCCTGCTCGAATCGATGCTCGACGAGACCGAGGAGCGCGCGATGGTCGAATTGCGCCGCCAGTCGGCAGAAAGCCGTCAGCGCTATCTTTTGAGCGCAAAACTCGCCTGATGTCCGATGCGCCCGATCCGGTTGCCGCGCTGCTCGGCGCGCGCCTTTCGGGGCAGGCGCTACCTGCCTTTCCGGCGCCGGTTCCTGCTACGCTCGCCGAGGCTTATGCGGTCCAGCAACGCCTGACCGCCGCGCTCGGCGGGCCGGTGCTCGGCTGGAAGGTCGGGCGCATTCCGCCGGCGCTCATCGAAACGCTCGGCGCCGAACGCGTCGCCGGACCGGTGCTGCGTATCGCCGCGCTCGAAGCGAATATCCCCGGCGAAGCGCCGGTTTTCACGGGCGGCGCAGGCGCGATCGAGGCCGAGGTGATGCTTCGCCTTCGCGCGGTGCCCGATCGCCTGACCGGCGGTGACGACGGCGCGACATGGGTCGACGAAATCCGCGCCGGGTTCGAGGTCGCGAGCTCGCCCGCACCCGATGTTCACGACCATGCCCCTTTCGGTATCATCGCCGACATCGGGATCAACAACGGGCTGCTGATCGGGCCGCGGCTCGACATCGCCGATTTCACGACGCTGGGTGTCGAAACACGGATCGACGGCAGGGCGGTCGGAGCAGGGCGGCCGGTCGATGTGCTCGACGGGCCGTGGGGATCGGTAAACTTCCTCGTCGACCTCCACCGGCGCGGTGTCATCGAGCTCAAGGCAGGGCAGTGGATTTCCGCCGGCGCGGTCACCGGCGTTCATCCGATCACCGTCGGCCAGACGGCGACGGCCCGCTTCGGCCCGGACACCGATATTGCCTGCATCGCTGTCGCGGAACCCGGATTCAGGAAATGATCCCGGCACCCCGAACCATCGCCTGTTTCGGCGAGATCGTCATGCGTGTCTCGGTTCCGCACGGCGAACTGCCGCTGCAATCGGCGCGCTTCGACGTGCATGTCGGCGGCGCCGAGGCGAATGTCGCCGTCGCGCTTGCCGCGCTGGGCCGCAATGCGGCGATGATCAGCGCGGTTCCCGAAGGCCCGATCGGCGACGGGGTGCTCGGCGAGCTGCGTCGTCACGGCGTCGATGCCACGCCCATCCTCCGACGGGCGGGGCGCATGGGGCTCTATTATCATCTTCCCGGCGGTCCGATGCGGCCGGCCGAGGTCGTTTATGACCGCGCCGGTTCGGCCTTTGCCGAGGCGGCCCCGCGCGACTGGGATTGGGACCGGTTGCTCGGCGGGGTCGACTGGCTGCACGTGTCGGGCGTCACGCCGGCGCTCGGATCCCGGAGTGCCGAAGCCGTGCTCGAAGCGGTCACGCGTGCGCGTGCAGCAGGAATCGGTGTATCGTTCGACGGCAATTGGCGCGGACGCCTGTGGGATCGCTGGCAGTCCGATCCGGTGGCCATATTGAAACCGGTCATCGCACAGGCGACGCTGCTGTTCGGGAACCATCGCGACGCGGCGCTGCTTCTGGGCCGCGCCTTTTCGGGCGATGGCGAGGATCGGCGGCGCGAGGTTGAGCGCGATCACCGGTACATC
>CBJKNR010000150.1:0-7992 GCA_966417555.1 uncultured Sphingopyxis sp. | reverse complement strand
AACGATAGTAACCTAGGGAGGCCGGGAGGGGGAGCGGGCTGGTGCCGTACCTGTTTCCGGGCACCGGAAACATTCGAGAAGCGCTTGTCCTCTGTGGATAGCCGTGCGAGATGCTGCCGGATGAGCGGACCAGCGCCCCTGTTCCTTGACCCGGTGCCGGCGCGAGGCAGCGCGCCGGTGACGCCATGACGGACGCCTCTCCGGCGCGCCCCGGCGGCGCGATGGTCGAGTTCGACGGCGTCGGCCTGCGTTATGGCCCCGACGCCGAGATTCTCTCCGACATCAGCTTCAACCTTCAGCCGGGCAGTTTCTATTTTCTCACGGGTGCGTCGGGCGCGGGCAAGACCTCGCTGCTCAAGATGCTCTATCTCGCGCAGCGGCCGAGCCGCGGGATCGTGCGCCTGTTCGGCGAGGACCTCGTCGCGATGCCGCGCCACCGCCTGCCCGGCTTTCGCCGCCGCATCGGCGTCGTCTTCCAGGACTTCCGGTTGATCCCGCACCTGTCGGCGCGCGACAATATTGCCCTGCCGCTGCGCATCGCGGGGGTGAGCGAGGAGGACCTGTCGGGACCCGTCGGCGAAATGCTGAGCTGGATCGGGCTCGGCGACCGCGCCGAGGCGCGCCCCGCGACGCTGTCGGGCGGCGAGCAGCAGCGCGTTGCGATCGCGCGCGCGGTGATCGCACGCCCGCAATTGCTGGTCGCCGACGAACCGACGGGCAACGTCGATCCCGACATGGCGATGCGCCTGCTGGGGCTGTTCGAGGCGCTCAATCGCCTCGGCACCACCGTCGTCGTCGCAACCCACGATATCCATCTCATCAGCCGGATCGAAAATGCGCAGATGATGCGCCTCGAACGGGGCCGCCTGTCCGATCCGACCGGTGCCCTGCGCTATCCGCCGGCAAACCGCGCATGATCATCCCGCGCGTTCCCGTCCAGCATCGCCGGCTGCTCCCCGACCGCCGCCTGTCGGGGCCGACACCGTGGGTCGTCGCGATCCTGATGATGCTGACCCTGCTCGCCGCCGCCGCCGGGGTCGGCCTCGCGCGCTCGGCGAACGCCATCGGCAATGCGATCGCCGGCCGCGTCACCGTCCAGATCGTCACCGCCAATCCGGTGACGCGCGCCGAGCAGGCCGCCGCGCTCCGCCGCGCCGCCACCGCCCAGCCCTTTGTCCTCTCGGCGCGCGCGGTCGAGCAGGAGGAATTGCGGGCGACGCTCGGCCAATGGTTCGGCAGCGCCAAAGGCGACGATCCCGTTCTGAAATCGCTCCCGCTGCCGGCGCTGGTCGACGTGGATTTCGTCGGAGGAGACCGCAGCGGTCATATGCGCGCGCTCGAAGCGCTGGTCGCGCGCGAGGCGCCCGGCGCGCGCATTATTCCGCACGCCGAATGGCTGGGGCCCGTCGCGCGGCTGATCCGCTCGCTCGCATGGATCGCCGGCGCGATGGTGCTGCTGATGACGGCGGCAAGCGCGGCGGTCGTGATCATGACCGCGCGCGCCGCGCTCGGCACCCATTTCGCGACGATCGAGATGCTCCACCTGATCGGCGCGACCGACCGCCAGATCACGCGGCTGTTCCAGCGCCGTATCGCGATCGACACCGCCTATGGCATCGCCCTCGGCAGCGCGGTCGCCGCGGCGATCCTGCTGCTGATCGGCTGGCAATGGTCGGGGGTGACCGCGGGGCTCGCCGCGACCGCATCGCTCGGTCCCGCGGGGTGGGCGCTCTTGCTGGCGCTCCCGCTATTGGCTATCGCGCTCGCAGCCCTCACCGCACGCCAGACGCTGCTCGCGGCGCTCAAGAAGATATTATGATCAAGCGCCTCATTTCCTTGCTTTTTCTGGCCTGGGTTCTCGGCTTCGCATGGTTCGCGCTGCTGCTGCCACTGCCCGCCGGGCCGCAAAAGACCGACGCCATCGTCGTGCTGACCGGCGGCCCCGGGCGCATCGACCGCGCGCTCGAACGGCTCGAGGCGGGCGACGCCAAGCGTTTGCTGATCAGCGGCGTCGCGCGCGAGGTGAAACCGCGCGAACTTGCTGCCGAGTACAAGCGCCCGGTCAGCCTGTTCGATTGCTGCATCGCGCTGGGCTTCGAAGCCGAGGACACGCGCTCGAACGCGACCGAGGTCGCAACCTGGGCGCAGCGCCGCAAATATAAAAGCATCCGGCTGATCACCACCGACTGGCACATGCGCCGTGCCGAATATGAAATTGGCCGCGCGGTCGGCGACAGTGTGACGATCCTGCCCGACGCGGTGCGCAGCCAGCCCAATTTCGCGACCTTGTTCCGCGAATATCATAAATATCTCGCGGGGCTGGCGGGCGGGCTCCTCGGTCTGTAAACGCCCCTTCGTGCGCTACACCGTCGCCCTCCTCCGCTCGATCCTCTTCTGGCTGCTCTTCGTGCTGATGAGCAGCATCAGCTCGATCGGCGCGGTGATCTCGCTTCCCGTCTCGCATCATGCGACGATCTGGTTCGTGCGCATCTGGGCGCAGTTCCACCGGCTGATCTGCCGCTTCGTGCTCGGGCAAAGGATCGTCGTCGAGGGCGCGATGCCCGATGCGCCGGTACTCTATGTCTTCAAGCATGAATCGGCGTTCGAGACGATCGAGCAGCCGATGCTGTTCAAGCATCCCGCGGTGTTCGCCAAGGAAGAGCTGTTCTCGATCCCCGTCTGGGGGCAGGCGGCGCATTTCTATGGCCTGATCCCCGTCGACCGCGACGGCGGCGGCAAGGCGATGCGCGCGATGCTCGGTGCCGCGAAGGCGGCGCTCGCCAAGGGTCGCCCGCTCGTGCTGTTCGCCGAGGGCACGCGCGTCCCGCACGGACAGGCGCCGCAGCTGCGCTCGGGGTTCGCCGGCGTCTACCGCCTGCTCGGCGTGCCGGTAATCCCCGTCGCGATCGACAGCGGCGTCGCCTATCCGCCGCGCAAATGGGTCAAATGGCCGGGCACGATCACCTACAAGGTCGGCGAGACGATTCCCGCCGGCCTGCCGCGCGACGAGGCCGAGGCGCGCGTACGCGTCGCGATCAACGCGCTGAATCCGCCCGAAGCCTTGCTGGAAGCCAATTGATCCTCCCTGTCGCGTAGCGATGGCGAGGGGGACCGCCTGCGAAGCGGGTGGTGGAGGGGCCGCAACGTCGCGCATAAGCCCCTCCGTCAGCGCTTCGCGCTGCCACCTCCCTATGGCTGCGCCACAGGGAGGATTTGATATCGCTAGTGCTTCCGCCCGAAATCGGGCGCAGCATCGTCCTGCCCCTGTTCGATGATCGACCGCCGGATCGCCCGCGTGCGCGTGAACCAGTCCTCGAGCTTGGCACCGTCGCCGCGGCGGATCGCCTGCTGGAGCACCGTCAGATCCTCGTTGAAGCGCTGCAGCGTCGCAAGCACCGCATCCTTGTTGGCGAGGAAGACGTCGCGCCACATCACGGGATCGCTCGCGGCGATGCGCGTGAAGTCGCGAAAACCACCCGCCGAATATTTGATCACCTCGCTCTCGGTCACTTCCTCGAGCTCGCTCGCGGTGCCGACGATCGTATAGGCGATGAGATGCGGCAGATGGCTCGTCACCGCGAGCACCATGTCGTGATGCGCCGCGTCCATCGTCTCGACCCGCGCGCCGAGCGCCTGCCAGAAGGACGTCACCGCCGTCACGGCGTCGTCGGATGCACCCGCACCCGGCGTGACGATGCACCAGCGGCCTTCGAACAGGGTCGCGAAACCCGCCGCGGGACCGCTGTTCTCGGTTCCTGCGACCGGGTGCGCGGGAATGACGACATGATCGGGAAGCGCCTTCGCCAGCGCCTCGGCGACCCCCGCCTTCGACGATCCGACGTCGGAAATGATGGCCCCCGCCTTCAGCCCCGGCGCGATCGCTGCCGCCGCATCGGCCATCCGCCCGACCGGGACGGCGAGGATGACGAGGTCGGCGTCCGCGACCGCATCGACCGGCTCGTCGACAATCGCGTCGCAAAAGCCGAGGTCGCGCGCGATATCCCGGACTTCACCCGTGGCATCATGACCGGTCACCGTCACCTGCGGCAGCCGTTCCGCGATCGCACGCGCGATCGACGAGCCGATCAGGCCCAGCCCTATGATGGCAACGCGCTCTATTCCCATCAGCCGTTCAGCGCGGCGCGGATCGCCGCCGCCAGCCCGCGCGTCTCGTCCTCGGTGCCGATCGTCATGCGCAGCGCATGGGGCAGCCCCTGCCCCGGCAGCCAGCGGACGATATAGCCCGCGTCCATCAGCCGGTTGTACACCGTCTCGGCGCTGACATCGCCTTCGAACAGCACGAGCAGGAAATTGCACGCCGACGGCACGACGCGCACGCCATGATTGCCAAGACTTTCGAGTTCGCCCGCCAGCCAGGCGCGCCATTTCGCATTATGCTCGCGGCTGTGCGCGACGAATTCGTCGTCGCCGAGCGCGGCGACCGCTGCCGCCTGCCCCGCGCGCGTGACGTTGAACGGCAGGCGGATACGGTGCAGCGCCGAAATCACCTCGGCAGCAGCATAGCCCCAGCCGATGCGCTCGGCAGCGAGCCCGTGGATCTTCGAAAAGGTGCGCGTGATAAACACGTTCGGCTGCGTCTTCGCGAGCTCAAGCCCGCCGTCGTCCTCGGCGTCCGACAGATATTCGCTATAGGCCTGATCGATCACGAACAGCACATCCTTGGGCAGCCCGGCATAGAGCCGCTGGACCTCCTCGCGCGTCGCGAGCGTACCGGTCGGATTGTTCGGATTGGCGAGATAGACGACGCGCGTGCGTTCGGTCACCGCGGCAAGCAATGCGTCGACGTCGGTCGCATAATCGCGGTCATCGGCCTCGACCGGCACCGCGCCGACGCGCCGCGCCGCGATTTCATAGACCGCAAAGCCGTACCGGACGTACAATATTTCGTCACCTGCCCCGGCATAGGTGCCTGCAGCAAGGTGCAGCAGTTCGTCCGAGCCGTTGCCGCAAATGATGCGCGCGGGATCGA
Organism: uncultured Sphingopyxis sp.; assembly: GCA_966417555.1. GTDB lineage: Bacteria > Pseudomonadota > Alphaproteobacteria > Sphingomonadales > Sphingomonadaceae > Sphingopyxis. Next base: position 3,002 of record CBJKNR010000150.1, on the reverse strand, counting down.
GCCCGAACTTCGCCGCGATCGTTTCGCGCAGCAGGGCCGAGCCGGGGTCGGGATAACGCGACAGCGCGTCGGGCGCAGCCTGCGCAGCCGCAAATGCCGCGCGCGCCTTTTCGCCCGTCCCGAGCGGATTCTCGTTCGCCGAAAGCTTGATCAGCGGGCGGCCGTCGGCGCCCGCCGATTTGCCGGGAACATAGGGAGCGATGCCGCTGATCCACGGCTTGGGCACAAGGGTTTCGGTCGCGTCGGTCATGCCGCGCCGTTTAACGGCTATGGGCCCTGAGTCCAGTTGTTGATTTAGCGCGCAGAGACGCAGAGATCGCAGAAGGAAAGATTCACGCGGAGACGCGGAGACGCGGAGAAAAGGGTTGGCGGCTTCGCCGCATTTTCGCTTCTCTACTCTGCGTCCTCTGCGCCTCTGCGCGAAACATCTCCTACGCAACGCTGGCGGCCCGAAACCCTCCGCGTCTCCGCGTCTCCGCGTGAACCTCCGAAATCACCCACGTTGACAGCCCGCACGGGGCCGCTTAGCCCCGCGCGAACCATGGCGAGCCTGCTCCACCAGATCCGACACCAGAGCGTGACGATCGCGAAGCCGCTGCCGCTCGACAGCGGGCAGCTGCTGCCGTCGGTGACGATCGCGTGGCAAAGCTATGGCGCGCTCGACGCCGACAGGTCGAACGCGGTGCTGATCTGTCATGCGCTCACCGGCGACCAATATGTCGCGAGCGACCATCCCGCGACGGGCAAACCCGGCTGGTGGGCGCGCATGGTCGGCCCGGGCAAGCCGATCGACACCGACCGTTTCCACGTCATCTGCGCCAACGTGCTCGGCAGCTGCATGGGCACGAGCGGTCCTGCGACACCCGACGCGGCGACCGGCGCGCCCCTCGGCATGCAATTCCCGGTCATCACGATCGCCGACATGGTGCGCGCGCAGGCGATGCTGCTCGACCATCTCGGCATTTCGCGGCTCCACGCGGTCGTCGGCGGGTCGATGGGCGGGATGCAGACGCTCGCGTGGGCGGCGACCTATCCCGAGCGCCTCGCCTCGGCGCTCGTCATCGCGAGCGCGACGCGCCATTCGGCGCAGAATATCGCCTTCCACGAGGTCGGACGGCAGGCGATCATGGCCGACCCCGACTGGCAGGACGGCCAATATTATGGCAGCGCGCGCGCGCCCACCAAGGGCCTCGCGGTCGCGCGCATGGCCGCGCACATCACCTATCTCTCGGAGGAAGGGTTGACCGAGAAGTTCGGCCGCCGGCTGCAGGCGCGCGACATCAAGAGCTTCGGCTTCGATGCCGATTTCCAGGTCGAATCCTATCTGCGGCACCAGGGGCTCGCCTTCACCGACCGCTTCGACGCCAACGCCTATCTCTATATCACGCGCGCGATGGACTATTTCGACCTCGCCGAGCCGCACGACGGCCGTCTCGCCGGCGCCTTCGCCGGCGCGAAAGACGTGCGCTTCACGCTGGTCAGCTTCGATACCGACTGGCTCTATCCGACCTCCGAATCGCGCCGCGTCGTGCAGGCGCTGCAGAGCGTCGGCGCAGCGGCGAGCTTCGTCGAGCTGTCGGCGCCCTTCGGCCACGACAGCTTCCTCCTCGACGTTCCCGCGCTCGACCGCCTCGTCGCGGGCTCCTTGCGGGCGGGTCTGGCATGACCGGCGCCTGGCGCCTGTCCTTCGACACTGCGGACATGCAGGTCGACGCGATCCACGCCTTTCTGGCGCAAAGCTATTGGGCTGAAAATATCGCGCGCGCCGTCGTCGAACGCGCGATCGCCGGCTCACTCTGCGTCGGCGTCTTCGCAGCAAACGGCGATCAGGTCGGCTTTGCCCGCGTCGTCACCGACCGCGCGACCTTCGCTTATCTCGCCGACGTCTATGTGCTCGAGGCGCATCGGGGGCACGGCCTCGCCGCGCGCATGGTGACCGCGCTCCACGATCATCCCGATCTGCAGGGACTGCGGCGCTGGATGCTCGCGACCAGCGACGCGCACGGCCTTTATGCCGCGCTCGGCTGGACCGCGATCGAGGACGCCACGCCGTTCATGCAGCGGCATTTCCCCGACGTGTACGGGCGGGGTGCCGCATGAAGCTTCGCCCCGACCTCGCGATCATCGCCGATGCCGTCCCGGCGACGGCGCGCGTGCTCGACGTCGGCTGCGGCGACGGCGAACTGATGGCGGCGCTCCAGGGCAAGGGGGTCGACGCGCGCGGGCTCGAGATCGATCCCGACAATGTCACCGCCGCGATCGCGCGCGGCCAGTCGGTCGTGCAGGGCGACGCCAACCGCGACCTTGCCGACTATCCCGACGACGCCTTCGACTATGCGATCCTCTCGCAGACGCTGCAGACCACCGAACGCCCCGACAGGGTGATCGACGAACTGCTGCGCATCGCGCCGCGCGCCTTCGTCAGCTTTCCCAATTTCGCGCACTGGCGCGTGCGGCTCGCACTGCTGTGGGGCGGGCGGATGCCGGTGACGCGGCTGCTCCCCGTCGCCTGGTATGAAACGCCGAACATCCATCATGTCACGGTCAGCGATTTTCGCGACCTCGTCCGCGCGAAGGGCATCGGAGTCGAGCGCGTCTGGCACCTCTCGGGCGACAAGCCGGCGAGCGACGCCGCGGCAAGCTGGCGCGCCGAACATGCGATCTTCCTGATTTCGCGAAGCTAAATCCTCCCTGCGGCGAAGCCGTGGGGAGGGGGACCGCGCCCGGAGGGCGTGGTGGAGGGGCCGCGACGTTGCGCCATTGGCCCTTCCGTCAGCGCTTCGCGCTGCCACCTCCCCATCGCTTCGCGACAGGGAGGATCAGTCGCGCCTCTTCAATCCGTTCGCGAGCAGATCGTTCGCGATCGCGGCAATCTCCGAAATATCGCTCTCGGTATCCCACAATCCGTAGCGCATCCCGAGAAACACGTTCATCCCGCCGATCGCACACGCGTGGATCTCACTGAAGTCGCAGCGAATCTAGACGCGCGCCGCGCCAGTCTC
>CBJKNR010000149.1:0-8029 GCA_966417555.1 uncultured Sphingopyxis sp. | reverse complement strand
AGGTCAAAGCGGAGACGGCGAACAGGATGATTATGCGCATGACGCCACCCCTTGCCCAATCAGCTTGCGGCGGCAACCCTGTCCGCACAGGATTGTTCCTGCCACACCACCTCGGACACCACGACGCTATAGTGACCGCGCGGACGCTCGAAACGGATTTCCATACGGCAACGCATCCGTTCCATGCTCCCCGGCGCGGCGGGAAAGAAGAGGACGTAGTTCCACCGCCGCGTGATCCCTTCCGCAAAATGCGGCGCGCCGATCAGCGGATAGATGCTGAATTTGTCGACGCCGGGCGTAATCAGGCGGATCGTGGCCGGCGTCGTGGTGACACCCAGCTTCTTGTGCTCGAGCACTACCGGCCGAAAGGCTGCGGGATCGACCGTCGCCTGATAGGTTGAGGTCGAGGCCGGCGAAGGTCCATCTTCGTTGGCGATACCCTGGTTCGGCAGACATGCACCCGAGAGGAACAGGGCGGCGATAAACTTGGTTTTCATAAGATCCTCCTTGAGGAATGGGTGATCGACGGCGGACGAAAATCAGAACTGGAACCCGACGCCCACATTGGCACCGGCGCGCTGCTGCGTGTCATAGGTCGCTCCGGCCTTGATGACGGTGCGGCCGTCATCCATCACCCGCGACAAGCCGAGCGCGAATGCCGACTGCCCGCCATAGGTGCCGGCGCCGAAAGCCAGCATCCCGCGGCCGGGTTCGAAGGCTTGCGGAAGGCCCGCAGCGGCAAGCGCGCCCGCCGTTCCGGCAAAGCTGTCGCGCCGCGCCCTGCTCAGGTCGAATTCGAGCCCCACGAGCCGCGAGTCGGTATAGGCATTGGCCGAGGCAAGGGTGCTGGCGAGCCCGTCACCGAGCTGCTGGACGTTGACGGCATCGGTCGGCGCGACACCGGGTGCGACATTATGCAGCGTCGTGGCCGATCCGCCCGGATTGAACGTCACCGAATTGCCGGCCGCATCATATTGCACCGAATTATTCGCCAGCTGCTGGATCGGATAGAGCTGCGAGCCGTTCACCGCGTCGGTCGACGTGGCGTTCACCGCGCCCGCCGCGACGTTCTGGACGACATTGCCGCCCATGTTGACGCTGGTGTTGGCGCCGACGGTGAGGCCGCCATTGGCATTGACGACCCCGTTGAACGTAGGATTGTCCGCCATCGCGATCTGCAGCTGATTGCCGTTCAGTGTCACTACGGTATTGGAGCCAGCGGTCACATTGAGCGTGCCGTTCGATGGGACGTTTGTCGCCGGGCCACCATTTGCCGAGATGTTCCAGCCCGCGCTGGCTGTCGTATTCAGCGCCTGCAGGGCATCGTTAACGCTGCCATAGGTGTTGCCGCCGACGTTCAGCGCGGTCGTCACCGTTCCGGTTGTCGAATTGTAGGTGGAACCCCCGCCCAGCCCGGCCGCCACGCTATCGCCAAGATTGGTGACATTGCTTTCGACCGTGGTCACGCGATTGTCGAGATTGGTGACCGCTGTATTCTGGGCACCGAGCGCATCGCCGACATTGTTGTAGGTGTTGCCGCCCACATTATAGGTCGGGCCAGTATAGGCGCCGGTGGTCGGATCATAGGATGCCCCGCCACCGAGGCTGGTGGCGGTATTCTGGGCGACCTGATTGAGCTGGCTGACGTTTACCGCATCGGTCGGCGCCGAGCCCGCCGCGACATTGGTCAGCTGCCGCTCCGCCCCTGCGCTGCCCACCGACACCTCGCCCGCCGAATTCTGCGGCGCGGCGAGGCCATAACCCGCATAGCCGGTCCGCGAACCCACGCTGGTCGTGGCGCCGGCGCCGAGCGCGACGCTGCCCGCGAAGCTCGCATTGGCGCCGGGGCCGATCGCGATCGACTGGATGCCGTTGGCGACCGAGTTGGTGCCGAAGGCGATGCCGTCGGCCTGGCTGACCCGGGCGTTCTGGCCGATCGCCGTCCCTCCCGGAGCGGTCATGTCGACGATCGCGCCATTGCCGATGCCGATCCCATTATCGCCATTGACCACCGTGGTCGGGCCGACCGCGATCGATTCCGCGCCAGCCGCGAGCGAGTCCACCGCGCTCGAATTGGCATGAAAATACTGGATCGGTGTCACCGAGACCGAGGAGATCGCGCCCTGGAGCTGGCGCAGCGTCACGGCATCCTGCGCCGCGGTGCCGTCGGCGACATTGGTGATCTGGCGATATTCGCTTGTCGCCGCATTGCCCACCGAAACCGCGCCCAGCAGGGTCGCGTCGGTCGTATTATAGGGCACGAAGCCGATGCCTGCGGGAATTGTGCCGCTGACCGGTGCGATCGCGCGGTCGGCGACCGAACCCGAACCGAGCGCCAGCGAGCCATCGACAGTGGCCTGGCTGTCACGGCCGAGTGCGACCGTATTGGCCCCCGTGGCTGCCGCCTGATAGCCGAGAGCCGTCGAACCCACGCCTTGCGCGAAGGCATCGGTTTCCGCGAGGCCGGTTTCATTGGTGCGCGCATAGCGAATGCCGTCGCCGTTCGCGTCAGTGTAGACGGTCGTGGTATCGCCGGCGATGTCGGTGAGCGCATCGCCGAGGTTGGTGATATTGCCCTCGACCGTGGTCACACGATTGTCCAGATTGGTGACGTCGCCCTCGACGGTCGTTACTCGCCCGTCAAGATTGGTGATATCGCCTTCCACAGTCGTCACGCGTCCGTCGAGATTGGCGATGTCGGTGCTATTCTGGGTCACCTGCGTGTTCGTCGCGAACAGCTGCGAACCATTCACCGCGTCGGTCGAACTCCCGTCGAGCCGGCCCGCCGCGACATTGGTAATGGTCCGCTCGGCGCCCAGCGCACCTATGCTCAGCGTCGATGTCGGCGCTGCGCCTGCAAAGGCGTAGTTGATACCGCCGATCGTCGTGCCGCCGGTTGCCACAGCAACGTCGGTGGTTGAACCATTGCCGAGGGCAATGTCGCCGGCATTGTTGGCGACCGCGTTAGGTCCGATGGCGACCGAATCCGTCCCCAGCGCCTGGCTGTCCGCCAGCGCCGAGTTGGCATGGAAATATTTGATGCCGCCGCCATTGCTGATGTTGGTGACCGTGTTGCCCAGATTGGTGAGATCGCCCTCAACGGTCGTCACCCGGCTGTCGAGGTTGGTAACGTCGCCCTCGACGGTCGTCACCCGGCCATCGATATTGGCGATGTCGGTGGTGTTCTGGGTCACTTGCGTGCCGAGGCTATCCACTGCCTGATTCGTGGCGAAGAGCTGCGAGCCATTGATCGCATCGGTGGAACTGCCATCGACGCGGCCCGCCGCGACATTGGTGATCGTCCGCTCGGCACCGGCCGTGCCGACACTCACGGTCCTCGTCGGCGTCGTACCGGCGAAGGCGTAATTGGTGCCGTTGATCGTGGTGCCCGTCGTCGCCACCGTCGCCGCCGTCACCGAGCCGTTGCCCAGCGCCACATCGCCAAAATTATTGGCGACGGCTGAATTTCCGAGGGCCAGCGCACTGTTGGCGTTCGCGGTAGCGCCGGCGCCGAACGCCGATGCATTCGTTCCGTTTGCGACGCTGGCTCGCCCGACGGCGATGGCGCTTCCGCCTGTCGCGGTCGAATTGGAGCCGATCGCAATACTCTGGTCGGTGTTGGCGACCGCCGTATCGCCGAACGCGAGCGCGCCGGCCGCCAGCGCCCTGCTGGTGCTGCCCAGCGCCACGGCGCCCTGGCCGACGACAGTGTTCTGATAGCCGATGCCGACCGCGCCCTGTGCCGCAGTGCCCGGCGTGCTCACCGCTTGCCCGCCGCCGCCGACCATGTTGGTGTTGCCCATCGCGACCGATCCGTTGCCGGTGGCGGTGTTGTCCTTGCCCTGCGCCACGGCGCCGTCGCCGGTCGCGGTGCTGGGATCGCCGATCGCCACCGCGCCATCGCCATTGGCGACGTTGCCGGCGCCGATCGCCACCGCCTTGCCGCCGGTGGCAGTGGTGCCCGTGCCAATGGCGACCGAGTCCGCGGAATCGGCGACCGCGTTCCTTCCAGCCGCGAGAGCATTCTGGGCGCTCGCGTTCGCGCCGTCGCCCATGGCCAGTGCGCTCGCTCCGCTCGCCAATGCGCTAACCCCCAGCGCAGTCGAGCGCGCGAGGGTCGCTCGGGCGCCGTTGCCGAGCGATACGGCGCCATCGGCCGTACCCTGGGCGCCCGACCCAATTGCGATCGAGCCAATTCCGCTCGACACAGCGGCATTGCCCAGGGCCAGCGCGAAATTGCCCGAAGCGTTTGCGTTGGGGCCGAGCGTTGACGAGCTTATGCCCGACGCACGCGAATTGACCCCGATCGCGACGGCGAACTGGGCCGATGCCACGCTTGTGCGTCCGATCGCGGTCGCGTCGGCCACGTTTGCCGTCACGTCCGTGCCGATGGCGATAGCGCTCTCAGCGAGAGCCCCCGTGCCGGCGCCGGTGCGTCCGCCCAGATAGATGGCGTTCACACCCGTGGCGGTTGCTCCAAAGCCAATGGCGGTGCCGTTGGTCTGGCTGGCTTTGGCATTGTGGCCGATCGATGTCGTTCCGCTGGCGGCGACGCCGATGCCTGCATTGGTTCCGATCGCGACGTTGTCGCTGCCCGTGACCAGATTGCCAGCGGAGGCAGAGAGCGTACCATCATAGGTGACGGTGCCGTCGCCGGTTCCCAAGGCGACGTTGCGCGTCCCCGTGACGCCGGAACCGGCACCTCGCATCACGCTGGCGATGCCGCCGCCCATTGCCGTATTCTGCGCGCCCTGAACGAGCGTGCCGGCCGCAATGCCCACCGCAACGGAGCTTGCGTTTCCGGCGGTCGATCCGGCGCCGGCACCCTGGCCCACGGCAACGGTGCTTGCACCAATGGCCAAGGCCTGCGCACCGAGTGCGGTCGCGCTGTCCCCCGTCGCCTGGGCGCGGTTGCCAATGGCGGTGGCAGCACTGTTTGACGCTATGCTGAGGCGGCCCAGTGCTACAGCGCCCGCGCCTGAGGCTGTGCTCTGAAGCCCGATCGCGACGGCCCATGAGTCGCTTGCTGTTACGTCCGTGCCGATTGCGATAGCTCCGCCGGCCGTGGCGCCCGTGCCGGGCACCGTGCGCGCGCCGAGATAGATCGTGTTGACCTCCGATGCGATCGACCCCACGCCGATCGCGACGGCGTTGGTGGCGCCGGCATTGGCGTTGACGCCCTCGGCAATCGAGCCTGATCCGGATGCCGACGCGTTGCCGATGGCGATGGAGTTGGGAGCCGTCGCCGAACCGCCACCCGCCTGATATTGCGCAAGCGCCGGTGTGGCCGCGCCGAAGGTGGCGATAGCGGCGAAGCCGCCGATCATGATCTGCGCGCTGGCCGAAGACAGCAGCACCGCACGGGCGCCGCCGCCGAAACCAAGCGATCCCACGCCCAGGTCCTTCCGACCAACGCCCAGCACGCGATGCGCGCGGCGCAGCACGGCCATCAGCCGGCGGCGCTGCGTCCAGCTCATTTCCTTCGTGCCCGATGCCCGGTTTTGCGCCCATTCGGCATTGCGATGGTCGTTCGATACGGTCTCGATCTTGCCCATGATATTTCTCCTGCTCTGACCCGTTTCACCCAAGGATCAGGTTCTGAAAGACGCAGAGAACCGTTGCGCGCCGACGCACGCCCGGAATCTGCAATGAGTATTGAAGAATTCGGCAGCAGCGCCCGCGGGCGTTGGCTGACGGCGTCCGTCTAGAGTGCCTGGCTTCCCGGCGTGAAAGTGACGACCACGCAGCTTGTACCGCTCGCGAGCATCAGCGCCTGGCCCTGACCGCCACCAAGCTGATAGAGCGGAACCCCCGACAGGTTGGCCGCGGGGGTGCTCCCCGCCGGCAGATCCTTGACGACCTGCTGGCAAGGTTTCTGAAATGGGGCGACACGCACCAGATGGCCTTCGCAGCCGTTTGCCATGGGTGCGACGAAGACCAGCCCCGCGGCCTGTCCTTTCAGGTCGGGCAGATTATAGGTCATTCCAATCGCCCCCTTGATGACATGCCCGTCGGGCGCTTCCCTGTTGGTTTCGGTGTGAACCGCATAGTCGGCGCCACGCGACACCAAATCACCCAGCGCCGAGTAGAGCCCGGCGCACTTTTGCGCCCCCAACTTGCCGGCCTGTTCGGCAAAAACCCGTGTACCCGGCGACACAGTATTGGGCGCCGCCGGAGCGGGCGCCGCTGTCGCGGGCATATTACCGACGCAAGGGATCATCAGGCCCGCAACAAGAATACGCAGCCTCCGCGTAAAAGGAGCGCCGCCATCCATATCCCTACTATAAATTTCCAAAAGAATGCTCACGACGACCCCCATTTTTTCTGCAAATACCGAAATCCTTACAGTGGTGTAAATAAATAACCGACACCAATGTTAACAAGCGAATCGATATATTTCATATAGATGGGGATACGTGCGCGATTTTGCGCGGTCAAATAATTTATAATATTAACAAATACTTAAAATGGTAATCGATAAATAATATCTTCCTATATCCTGAACCTCATGATTCAGAATTATGCACCGCTCTATATGATAGCGTTGCGTCGAAAATTCTTATCTGTACTATATTAGTTCATATATTTGCTCATCTGTTCGCCGCTGATTGAAATCAATATTGTAAAATCATCGCGTTGCCCTTGCGCGGAAACTTCGCTTGGACGCGCGCCTAGCCCGTGGCACCGGGTGAGGGCCTGAAATTGAAAATGCCATCGATAAAATGTGGAACTGGACTACGACTGGCTGGAATTCTCATCGCAGCTGTATCTGCTGCCGATTCCTTTGCGATGATACAATGGCACATGGCATCGGGCACGGAAAGGTGATTTATTATGGTTTTCAGATGATTATAGATGGGATTCCAGCGTGTCCCGATCTGCTGCGCGTTGACGAAACTCGCACTCCAAAGCCGAGAAACGCGTAGGCGAGCCCGCCGCTCAACTGATAACGCCCATGAGCCAGGCGATGAACAAACCGGCGATGACGATCCGCCAGCGGAGCTCGGCCGAACGATCAGGCCTCGGCGCGACCGCCGAGTTGGCCTGTCGACGCGCAGTATCGCACCCGGCATCAGCATTCCAGCACCATCCCGGTTATGACAAGGATGTCCCCGGGTTCGCCGGGATGACGATCAAACAGGAATGATCACGCTCCAAACAGGACAGACCCTATTCGAACAGCGCGAGCGGGACCGCCTCGGCCATCGCCTGAAAACCGGCGGGATTGGGATGCAACCCGTCGCCGGTGTCATAGGCCGGGTTGAGATAGGCCGGGCGGGCGGGATCGCGCATCACCGCATCCAGATCGATGACGCTGTCGAAATGGCCGGGCGTGCGGATCCACGCGTTGATCGCCTGCCGGTCGGCCTCGTTGGCGGCATCCGGATGATAATAGTCATTGCCCATGAACGGCAGGATCGTCGCGCCATGGACCCTGATCCCCTGCGCCCGCGCCCGCGCGACGATCTGCGCATAGGCGCCCGTCACCTGTTCCACCAGCGCGCGATGCGCGTCGGCGCTGGCCGGCGTGTCGCGCGTCAGCGTCCCGATATCGTTGATCCCTTCGAGGACGATTGCGTGGGCGATGCCCGGCTGCGCGAGCAGGTCGCGATCGAGCCGCGCCATCGCACTCGGACCCAGCCCGTCGCGCAGCACCCGGTTGCCCCCGATCCCCTGATTGATCACCGCAACGCGCCCGGCCAGCCGCCGCGCGAGAAAGTCGGTCCAGCGATCGTTTCCGTTGGTGGTCGATCCGCGCCCGTCGGTGATCGAATCGCCGAGCACGACCACACCGCCGCGCGCAGGGCAGTTCCACACCTCGACGCCCGACAGCAGATACCAGTGATCGACGCGCGACGCCTCCGTCAGCGACGCTGCCGCGGTGGCGTTGCCCTTCACGACATGGGAGGTCGCGCGCGAACCCGGGTGCGAGGTCTGCCCGTCGGGATCGGCGAGCACATGCACGCTGATAGCGAGATCGTCGAACGCCGCCGCCTGCCTCTTCCATTCGACGAAGTCACCGGGAGAC
>CBJKNR010000148.1:0-8048 GCA_966417555.1 uncultured Sphingopyxis sp. | reverse complement strand
TCTATTTCCTCGCGGTGCTGGCGGTGCATCTGCTCAGCCCGCGTCTCGCGCCGGTAACCGTAGGGAACGAACCGGCGACGGTCTGACGCGTTTAGCCCACGGGCCGGGCGCCTTGGGCGGGAACGAGCAATCCCCGATTGTCGCGCACCTCGGCATCGAGCCAGTCGATGAACGCGCGGATGCGCGGCTGCGGCGCGACGTCGCGATGGAGCGCGAGCCAGAAAGCGCGCGCGATCGCCTGATCGGGCCGGACGCGCACGAGCGCGGGATCGCCCGCGGCAAGGAAGCAGGGGAGCACGCCCACTCCGGCACCGCCCGCGATCATCCGCCGCTGCGCAAGGATCGACGACGAGCGGACGTTGGCGCGGAGCCCCGGCTCGATCTCGCCGAGATAGTCGAGTTCGGGGGCATAGAGGATGTCGGGCATGTAACCGATCACCGGAATGCCCGCGCGCGACAGCGGCGTCGCTGCGACGGCTTCCTGCCAGTCGCGCCGGTCGGCGGGGGCGTAGAGGCCGAGGCTGTAGTCTGAAAGCTTGCGCGTGATCAGCGGGCCCTTGCGCGGCCGCGCGAGGAGCACCGCCATGTCGGCCTCGCGCCTCGAGGGATTGAGGAAACCCGACGAGGCGACGAGGTCGATCTCGAGCTCGGGATGCGCGGCGACGAAGCGCCCGAGCCGAGGGGCGATGAAGCTGTTCCCGAACCCTTCGGACACGCTCACCCGCAACTGCCCTGACAGCGCGGAGCCGCCATCGCGTTCCGAATGGATACGCGCCGCCGCCGCCGCCATGGCTTCGGCGTGCGGAACGAGCGCCCGGCCCGCCGCGGTCAGGACGAAACCCGTCGGCGCGCGTTCGAACAATGTCTGCTGGAGCGCGGCTTCGAGCGCGCTGACCTGACGGCTGACCGTCGTCGCATCGACGTGCAGCGCCGCGCCGGCGCGCGCGAGCGTGCCATGCCGCGCGACGAACAGGAAATATTGCAGCTTATCCCAGTCCATGACCTGCAAATATGCAGGATAATCCTGCAAGTCTATCCCTTGCAATCGCCCCGTAACTCGGCTGTGGCAGCGGCAACATCTTACGGGAGACTCGGATATGCGACAGATCGACCACCATATCGTCGGCGGTGCCGGCGGTTCGACGCGCTTCGGGGATGTCCTTGACCCCAACAACGGCGGCGTGCAGGCGCAGGTTACGCTCGGCAACCGCGCCGTCCTCGACCGCGCCGTCGCCGCGGCGAAGGCCGCGCAGCCCGCGTGGGCCGCGACCAATCCGCAGCGCCGCGCACGCGTGATGTTCGAATTCAAGCGCCTCGTCGAAGCCAATATGAACAAGCTCGCCGAAATGCTCTCGTCCGAGCATGGCAAGGTGATCGCCGATGCGAAGGGCGACATCCAGCGCGGGCTCGAGGTGATCGAATTCTGCTGCGGTATCCCGCATGTGCTGAAGGGCGAATATACGCAGGGCGCGGGGCCCGGCATCGACGTCTATTCGATGCGCCAGCCGATCGGCATCGGCGCGGGCATCACCCCGTTCAACTTCCCCGCGATGATCCCGCTGTGGATGGGCGGCGTCGCGACCGCGACCGGCAACGCCTTCATCCTGAAGCCCAGCGAGCGCGATCCGTCGGTCCCGGTACGCCTGTCGGAACTCTTCCTCGAAGCCGGCATGCCCGAGGGCATTTTCCAGACCGTCCACGGCGACAAGGAAATGGTCGACGCGATCCTCGATCATCCCGACATCGGCGCGGTCAGCTTCGTCGGTTCGTCGGACATCGCGCACTATGTCTACAATCGCGGCGTTTCGAACGGCAAGCGCGTGCAGGCGATGGGCGGCGCGAAGAACCACGGCATCGTCATGCCCGACGCCGATCTCGACCAGGTCGTCAATGACCTGACCGGCGCGGCCTTCGGCTCGGCGGGCGAACGCTGCATGGCGCTGCCCGTCGTCGTCCCCGTCGGCGAGGACACCGCGAACCGGCTCCGCGACAAGCTCGTCCCCGCGATCGAGGCGCTGCGCGTCGGCGTGTCGACCGATGCCGAGGCGCATTACGGCCCCGTGGTGACGCAGGCGCACAAGGAAAAGGTCGAGGGCTGGATCCAGAAGTGCGCCGACGAGGGCGCCGAACTCGTCATCGACGGCCGCGGCTTCACGCTTCAAGGCCATGAGAAGGGCTTCTTCGTCGGTCCGACACTTTTCGACCATGTCACGCCCGACATGGAATCGTACAAGGAAGAGATTTTCGGCCCGGTGCTGCAGATCGTCCGCGCGCCCGATTTCGAGACCGCGCTCGAACTGCCGTCGAAGCACCAGTACGGCAACGGCGTCGCGATCTTCACGCGCAACGGCCACGCCGCGCGCGAATTCGCGGCGCGCGTGCAAGTCGGCATGGTCGGCATCAACGTGCCGATCCCGGTGCCCGTCGCCTATCATACGTTCGGCGGCTGGAAGCGCTCGGCGTTCGGCGACACCAACCAGCACGGCATGGAAGGTGTGAAATTCTGGACCAAGGTCAAGACGGTGACCGCGCGCTGGCCCGATGGCGGGGCAGGCGGGTTTGGCGATGCCGGCAATGCCTTCGTGATCCCGACGATGGGCTGAGTCGCTTGTTGCGGCGCCTGCTCCTTCCCTTGCTGGTCCTGTTGCTGCTGCCGGTCCCGGTGGCGGCACAGAAGCTGATCGCGCTGTCGTTCGACGACGCACCGCGCGGGCGCGGGGCCTTTTTCACGCCCGACGAGCGCACGAAGCGGATCATCGCCGAACTGAAAAAGGCGAAGGCACCGCAGACGGTCTTCTTCGTCAATCCCGGCGCGATCGGGGAGGGCGACGGCATCGGCGGTGCGGAGCGGATCGCCGCCTATGTCGCGGCGGGCTATGTTATCGCGAACCATGGCAACAGCCACAAGCGCCTCGGCACGACGGACACGGCCGCCTATCTCGCCGACATCGACGCGGCCGAGGTCTGGCTCAAGGGCCGACCCGGCTATCGTCCGTGGTTCCGCTTTCCCTTCCTCGACGAAGGCGGCAAGGACAAGGTGAAGCGCGATGCGCTGCGCGCCGGCCTCGCCGAACGCGGGCTGAGCAACGGCTATGTCACCGCTGAATCGTCGGACTGGCACCTTGAAAACCTGACGCGCGAGGCGGTGCAGGCGGGGAAGAAAATCGACCGCAAGGCGCTCGGCACCCTTTATGTCACCTGGCATGTCGAGGCGGCTGATTTCGCCGATGCGATGATGCAAAAAGTGACCGGTCGCCAGCCGGTACAGGTGCTGCTCCTCCACGAAACCGATCTCGCGGCCCTCTATATCGGCGACCTCGTTCGCGCGTTGCGCAAGGGGGGCTGGACGGTCGTCAGCGCCGATGCCGCCTATGCCGACCCGATCGGCAAGGAGATGCCCGACACGCCGTCGGCGAACGGAACGCTGACCGAGGCGCTGGCCTGGGCTGCGGGCGTGCCCGCGCCGCGCTGGTATCGCTATAACGAGACCGGTCTTGCGACCGCGGTCTTCCGCGACAAGGTGCTCGGCGAAAGCGCCGCCGAATGATGCGCAGGCCCATGAAACCCGCTCGCCGCATCGGGCATTTCTCCATGCAGAGGAGATTGCCGATGACCCGCCTGACGCTTTCCGTCACCCTGCTGCTGCTCGCGGCGTGCAGCGGCGGCAAGGACGACGACGGCCCCGAGGCCAGTGCCACGATCAGCCCGCTGCAAAAGGCCGAGCGCCCTGCGCCCGCGGAAGCGCCCGAAGCGGCCGTGGACGCCGACCTGCCCGAAGCAGCCGACGAGGCACCGCCAAAGTCCGGGGCCGCGATCGTCGGCGACGGCAAGACGATCCCGGCCGCGATCCGCGGGCGCTGGGCACTCAAAGTCGCCGATTGCACGGCGAAAAAAGGCACCGACCTCACCGCGCTGACGATCGATGCGACGAACCTGCGCTTCTATGAATCGCACGGCGAACTGGCGCGCGTCCGCGAGAGCGGCGCGAGCCGCATCGTTGCCGATTACAGGTTCAGCGGCGAGGGCGCCGAATGGGATCGGCGGATGCAGCTCGACCTCGCCGACGGCGGCAGGACGCTCGTCCGCCGCGATTCGGGCGAGGGTGCCGCGGCGGGTGCGATGCGCTATACGCGCTGCGCCGGATGACGGCTTTTTTGAAAGGGAGACTCACGATGGACATTCGCCTGCTCGCATTTGCCGCCGCTTTGCCGCTTGCCGCCTGCACGCAGGAACGGACCCCCGTTGAATCCGCTCCCCCGCCGCCCGAAGCCGAAATGACGTGCAAGGCCGATGCGGTGCAATCCTATGTCGGCCAGACCGCGACCCCCGACCTCGGCGGCGCGATCCTCAAGGCCGCGGGCGCGCGCACGCTGCGCTGGGGTCCGCCGCGCTCGGCGATGACGATGGATTATCGCGTCGACCGCGTGAACGTCATCTATGATGACGCCTACAAGATCACGCAGGTCAGCTGTGGCTGATTCCAGCCGCCGCAATCACAGCTCGGCGTCCCCGTTCGAACCGGTCTACGGCTACAGCCGCGCGGTTCGGGTGGGGAACCGCATCGACGTCGCGGGCTGTGCGCCGATCGAGCCCGATGGCACGTCGACCCCCGGCGACGCCGGCGTGCAGGCGGCGCGCTGCCTGACAATCATCGGCGAGGCGCTTGCGGCGCTCGGCGGCTCGCCCGCCGACGTCGTGCGCACGCGCATGTATATCACCGACCCCGCCGACGCCGACCTCGTCGGTCGCGCGCATGGTGCGGTGTTCGGCGACATCCGCCCCGCGTCGACGATGCTCGTCATCCCCGCGCTGATCCGCCCCGAGTGGAAAGTCGAAATCGAAGCCGAAGCGATTCTAGAGAAATGATCATGACCGACCAGTTCCAGCTTACCGACGACCAGCTCGCCATCCAGGACATGGCGCGCAAGTTCACCGCCGACCGCATCACGCCCTTCGCGGCCGAATGGGACGAGAAGCATCATTATCCCGTCGATGTGTGGAAGGCGGCGGGCGAGCTGGGCTTCGGCGCCATTTACGTCGCCGAGGAATCGGGCGGCATCGGGCTCGGCCGGCTCGAGGCGGCGCTGATCATGGAGGCGATGGCCTATGGCTGCCCTGCAACCAGCGCCTATGTCTCGATCCACAATATGGCGACGTGGATGATCGACCGCTTCGGGGGGGCGGAGATCAAGGCGCGCTTCCTGCCCGACCTCGTCAGCATGGAGAAGATCGCGAGCTATTGCCTGACCGAACCGGGGTCGGGGTCGGACGCCGCAGCGCTCAAGACGACCGCCAAAAGGGATGGCGACCATTATGTGCTGAACGGCACCAAGCAGTTCATCTCGGGCGCGGGCACGAATGACATCTATGTCTGCATGGTGCGCACCGGCGAGGAGAAGTCGAAGGGCATCAGCTGCCTCGTCGTCGAAAAGGACACGCCGGGCCTCAGCTTCGGTGCGCCCGAGAAGAAGCTCGGCTGGAACGCCTCGCCCACCGCACAGGTGATTTTCGAGGATTGCCGCGTGCCCGCGGAGAATCTCGTCGGCGCCGAGGGCGACGGCTTCCGCTTCGCAATGGCGGGGCTCGACGGTGGCCGCCTCAACATCGGCGCATGCTCGCTCGGCGGCGCGCAGCGCTGTCTCGACGAGGCGATCGCCTACGCCAAGGACCGTCAGCAGTTCGGGCAACCGATCGCCGATTTCCAGAATACGCAGTTCATGCTCGCCGACATGGCGACCGACCTCGAAGCGTCGCGGGCGCTGCTTTACATGGCCGCCGCCAAGGTCACCGCGAACGCCCCCGACAAGTCGCGCTTTTCGGCGATGGCGAAGCGGCTCGCGACCGATAACGGCAGCAAGATCGTCAACGACGCGCTCCAGCTGTTCGGCGGCTACGGCTATTTGAAGGACTATCCGATCGAGCGTTTCTGGCGCGATCTGCGCGTCCACTCGATCCTTGAGGGCACCAACCAGGTGATGCGGATGATCGTCGGAAGGGACCTGCTGCGCCAATGACCGAAGATGTATTGATCTCGACCGACGTTCGCGCCGGCCGCATCTCGCTCAACCGCCCGAAGGCTATCCACGCGCTCAACCTCGCCATGTGCCAGGCGATGATCGATGCGCTTTTGAAATGGCGCGACGATGACGCCGTCGAGGCGGTGATCATCGACCATAGCGAGGGCCGCGGTTTCTGCGCGGGCGGTGACATCCGCATGCTTGCCGAGAGCGGCGCGAAGGATGGCACGGAGGCGCGCCAATTCTTCCACACCGAATATCGCCTCAACCATCTGCTCTTTACCTATCCCAAGCCCGTCGTCGCCTTCATGGACGGCATCACCATGGGCGGCGGGGTCG
The DNA here is from genome assembly GCA_966417555.1 of uncultured Sphingopyxis sp. GTDB lineage: Bacteria > Pseudomonadota > Alphaproteobacteria > Sphingomonadales > Sphingomonadaceae > Sphingopyxis. The sequence goes on along the minus strand of CBJKNR010000148.1, from coordinate 1,692 downwards.
GCATTTCGCAGCCGGCGAAATATCGCGTCGCGACCGAGCATACGCGCTTCGCGATGCCCGAGACGGGGATCGGCCTGTTCCCCGACGTCGGCGGCGGCTGGTACCTGCCGCGGCTCGAAGGGCGCGCCGGCGCCTATCTCGCGCTCACCGGCGCGCGGCTCGATGGCGCCGAATGCCTCGCGCTCGGCCTCGCGACGCATTATCTGCCGTCCGAAAAGCTTGCCGAGGCGAAGGCGCGCATCGCGGTCGACCCCGACCGCATCGGGGGCATATTGGGCGAGCTCTCGGTCACCGCGCCGCCCGCCGCGATCACGCAGCATCTGGACAAGATCAACCGCCTGTTCGCGAGCGACAGCTATGAGGATATCCTCGCCGCGCTTGCCGCCGACGGCGGCGAATGGGCCGAAAAGGAGCTGGCAACGCTCCGCGGCAAGTCGCCCCAGACCTGCAAGGTCGCGCTTCGCCAGCTCAGGGAAGGCGGCGAGATGCACGACTTCGCCGCGCAGATGCGCCAGGAATATGCGATCGGCAGCCGCGTCGTGCAGATGCACGACTTCATCGAGGGCGTGCGCGCGCTGATCATCGACAAGGACAACAGCCCGAAATGGGATCCGCCGACGCCGGAGGCGGTCACCGACGACTGGATCGAAGCGATTTTCGCGCCGTTGCCCGATGATGAGAAATGGACGCCGCTGCCATAACCTCGTCACCCCGGACTTGATCCGGGGTCCACGCGGCCATGGATGCCGGATCAAGTCCGGCATGACGAAATCTGGAGATGATGTGAATGACCTACGAAACCCTCCTCGTCGAAACGCGCGGCGCTGTCACTTTGGTGACGCTCAACCGCCCGCAGGCGCTCAATGCGTTGAACTCGGGCGTGCTCGACGATCTGATCGCCGCCTTCGCCGCTTTCGAGGCCGACCCCGGCCAGCGCTGCGCGGTGCTCACCGGCTCGGGCGACAAGGCCTTCGCCGCGGGCGCCGACATCAAGGAAATGGCCGACAAGCCGGCGGCCGATTTCTACCTTGAGGATTTCTTCTCGAAATGGACGAACGACTTCGTGAAGAAGGTGCGCAAGCCGTGGATCGCGGCGGTGAACGGCTTCGCGCTCGGCGGCGGCTGCGAGCTCGCGATGATGGCCGACTTCATCATCGCGTCGGACAAGGCGAAGTTCGGCCAGCCCGAAATCAAGCTCGGCGTCGCGCCCGGCATGGGCGGGTCGCAGCGGCTCACGCGCGCGATCGGCAAGGCGAAGGCGATGGAAATGTGCCTCACCGGCCGGATGATGGATGCCGCCGAAGCCGAGCGCTCGGGCCTCGTCGCGCGTGTGGTCGAGCATGCGACGCTGGTCGACGAAGCGGTGAAGACCGCGACGGTGATCGCCAGCATGCCGCCGATGGCCGCGATGGTTAACAAGGATATGGTCAACGCCGCCTTCGAGACGACGCTCGATCAGGGGCTGATCTACGAACGCCGCCTGTTCCAGATCCTCGCCGCGACCGAGGACAAGGCCGAAGGCATGGCCGCCTTCATCGAAAAGCGCGAAGGCGTGTGGAAGGGGCGGTGAGCCCGGTCCCCCTCCCGCTTGCGGGAGGGGTTAGGGGAGGGCCTGTTTCCTCTCCGCCAGTGCAATATTCGGGACAGGCCCTCCCCCGGCCCCTCCCGCAAGCGGGAGGGGAGAAGACATGA
>CBJKNR010000147.1:0-8063 GCA_966417555.1 uncultured Sphingopyxis sp. | reverse complement strand
ATCGCGACCGACGCAGGTACAGGGAATGCCGAAGAAGACCCGGCGCTTCACGCACGCATCGACATTTTCCGCGACCTCTTCAAGGTCAAGGGTGAGACGCTCCTCGCGCAGCGGGGCCTGCTGGACCTTCTGTCTTCCGAAGATCTGACGACCAAGCCATGGGCAAAGTACAGGCTCGAGACAAATCTCGCTTCGATCGCTATCGATCTGGGCCGTGAAGCCGAAGCCGCGGAACGCTTCGAGGCAGCCCATGCCGCGATGCCGGAGAACAGCGACGCCCGCGCAAATCTCGCCCTCGCGAGGATGATGGAGGGCCGGTATGACGAGGCGATGAGCATCGCGCAGGAGGCATTGGCGCTGGAGCCACAGCCTGCGTCGGCGATCGCCTATCTCCTCCAGGCCGCGTCGCGGTCCGAATGGGAAGGCGATCCGGAGACTCTCATCCCGAGCGACCTGCGTGGCAGCGTTGGTGCCGATCTGGGGCTGGCGGAATTCCTGCGGCGACGCGACATGCCGGGATGGGCGGAACGCGGTCTCGAGTTGGCGCGCGCGCATGACGATGTTCCCGAGTTCGCGCGGATCCGGGCGATTTCGACGCTTGCGCTGGCACTCGATTCCGGCACGACTGTCCCGGGCGGCTTTGGGCCCGTGTCCCATGCCGACCTCAATCAGGCTGCCGACGACCTGAAGGCGCTTGTTGAGCATAATCTGGAGATCGGCTTCGGCGACGCACACGACAATAGCGTGCATCTGAACAATGCCGCGGTTCTCCTGCGTCTTTGCGGCCGGCACGAGGAAAGCGAAAGCCTCCTCGTCAGGGCGATGCCGACGGCCGGGATCGAGCCCTATTTGCGCAGGCTGCTCGCGCTTTCACGGATGGCGCAGGACAAGTTCGACGAGGGCGTTGCGGCGATCGCAAACGACCCTGATCCCGAAAACAAGATTCTCCACGCCGATTTGCAGTCACTGGCGGGAGACGCCGCCGCTGGATTGGCGAGCGCTCTGGCAATAGACGCGACAGCCCTCGAGCCGCGATTGCAGAGAATGCGATGGCGAACCATCGGCGAGACCGCACTGCGGGTTCGGGATTCTGCGGCGCTGAAGCAGGCCGTCGACGGGCTTCGCGCGAGCGATCCCGACGATGTCGGTGCTGCGATCATGGAACTTCGCGGGCTGAGGATGGGTGGCGCGGACCCCGACGATGTAGAAGAAAGATTGCGCGCGCTCGCGGGTTCGGTGCCAGCCGACCTCGACATGACCTCGCGCTTCCTGCTGGCCAATGAGCTCTTCAACCAGGATCTCGCGGACGAGGCATCGCGCCTGCTGGAAGGCCATGTCGACATGGGCCGGGCGAGCCCGGCAGCGACGCTCTATCTTCGATCGCTAGCTGGGGCGCGTCGCGACGAGGCGTTCCGCGAAGCTATTGCCGGTATGACCTCGGGTCTCGAGGCCGAGCCCGGAATCCTCTGGACGATCGCGGCCCATGCCTGGAATCTCGGCGATCTCCAAGGCTCGCTCCGCGCCATTGAAGACCTGCTCGCAGTCGAACCCGACAACGCCCAGGCGAGGCTATTGAAGATCGAAATTTTCATCCGTCAGGACAGATCGGACAAGATCTTCGAAGAGCTCGAAAAGCCCGTTGAAGCGCTCGATTGGCGGCGCTCTTCGGATCAGTTTCGGCTCGCGGCGCTTCTCGGGCACTTCGGATTCGTGGAGCGGGCGGCCGATTTGGCCTATCGCATGTTCGTCGAACATCGCGATCTCGCTCGCGCCTGGACGACGCTGTCGATGCTTGTTCTCGACGAAGGGCGTGGTCCCAGCGATGCGCCGCAGCTATGGGGTGCCGACCAGGTCGGCGAAAACAGTGCAGTCGACCTTCGCTATTCCGACGGAAGCGAAGCCTTTTTCATTCTGGAGCCCGATTCGCAGCTCCGGCGACTCGATCCCGACTCTTGGGAGATCGATCATCCGCTTGCGGTCGCAGTATCGGGCCTGCGCAAGGGCGATCCCTTCGTCGGACCCGATGGCCGGGCTGGCAAGATTGCCGAGGTACGACATAAATATGTGGCCCGCCTTCACTATGCGCTGAGGCACTTCGAAAAGCGCTTCCCGGGTGTGCAGGGGTTCAAGAGCATCCAAGTCGACGAGACCACGCCCGACGGCTTCAGGGAATTGCGTGAACAGCTGCGTTCGCGCAAGGAATGGCTCGCCGAAGAGGAAAGCCAGTATGTAAACGGCCCGATGCCGATCGCCGGGCTGGCGTTCAGGGTTGGCATGGATGCCATCGAGGCGGCCGCCGGCCTCGCCGGTATCGGTATCCCGCTCAAAACTGCGATGGGGCGCGTTGATGAGCGTCAGACGGCCGCGCAGCTGATCGAGTCGAACGGGCGCAAAGGATGCGTCCTCGATCTTCTGACCTTCTGGACGGCCTGGCGGATCGGTGCGCTCGATAGTGTCAGCGCGATGTGCGGACCGATCGCCGTTCCCCAGAACCTGCTCGACAGGTTGCGGTCTCGCCGCGAACGCCTGCAATTCTTTGCCCGTGACGGATTCCACAGCGCCGGCATCGGGGACGATGGAAGGATCACGCTTACCGAGACCCCGGCAGCGGCCATTATCGCGTCGATCGAAGATACCGAGCGCGCCATCGCCTGGCTGGAGGAGCATGCAGAGGTCCTGCCCCTGATCGCAGGGGAGCAACTGCCGGCCGACCTTCGGCACAACCTCCAGCTTGGCAAGGGCGACCTGTTCGATGCGCTTGTCATTGCTCGTCAGACCGGTCGGCTCTATATCTCCGACGATCTGCCCATGCGCGATTTCGACCGGGCGTCCGGAGGCCAAGGCGGCGTCTGGCTCCATATCATTTTCGACCAGGCGGTTCGCAAGCATGCGATCCAGGATGATCAATATGTCCGTTGGTCCGCGGCGCTGATCGAGCAAGGACAGAGCTATCTCGGTGTATCGGGACAGGTTCTGGCGCTGGCTGCGCGTCTTGACGCGGAAGCCGGCCAGGCGCCCGGCTATCTGTTCCGCACCCTGTGCCGCATGATTGGCGGCGCGATCGCGGACCCGGTCTCGCATATGCAGGCTGCGCTGGGGTGCATCTCGGAGCTTTGGGGCGACCCTGCGGCCATATCGTATCGGGAAGCCGCGACTGGATATCTGCTCGAGCAATTGATCCGCGGCAGAGACGCCGACTTTGCCCCTATGCTCGCCAATCTGATCAGCGCGGGGCGAAGCATCTCCGGATTTCCGGGCTATGCCCATGGATGGCTCAAGGGGCACTTTCTATTAGGACAGCTCGCCCCCAAGGCCCGACGCCGCGCGCGATAGGTTCCTTTCCCTTGGGAATCGAACTCAATCTGGTTCTACGCTTCGAGTATAATCGAAATATATTCGGCGCGAACGCACTTTCACATTCTCTCAAGATCGCCGCGACCAGCAGCGATCGGCCGTCGTCGGTCAGCCAGCCTTCTAAGAGGGCACGGCTGCCGGCACTGCCGAGGGGCGAGCGGACCGGACAGGTCGGAAATGCCGGTTGGCGCGTCATGTGTTGCAATGCCAACGATCGACGCTGCGCACGCGTTTGAGCTCGACCTCGCTCGGGTGAAGGACAAGGCGGGTCACCAATCTGCTGGAGCCGCCAGAAGCGCGGGGGCGATAGCGGCGGACTCCTTAGTACGGAATCATGGCTGTTCTCGGCCCTTTGGCGCGGGCTCGGCTGATCCCGGACCTCTTGGCGAACGTCGGATCTGACAGTCTCGGACCGGGGCAGAGCGTCTCCTTAATGACGAGGGGGGCGAATGTCGGTTAAGCCAATAACGTGCTCGAAAGCTGCCAGTCTGTAACCGGCCAAGCCTAGCGGTATGGAATGCTGTTGCGCCGGCCGCGCTGAATGAGGGGCCGGAAAGAGGTGGTGCGGGCAGTCTGCTTCAATCCCATTAATCTGAATAGCTGCCGTTAAGGATCAAGGGCTTCTATTCCTCTATGTTCCAGCGGATGCGCAACACCTTGCCGTATGTCGGAATGGGCTTCCCCTTGTCGTTTATGGTTGGCTGAAACTTTCCTTTATCAATTATCTTGCAGGCGTTTTCGTCCAGATTAGCCGACCCGCTTGGTTCCAGCACGACACAGCCGAACGCCTTTCCGTCATCGTCGATGTTGAAGCGGACCAAGGTGGCCCCGCCTCCCCCGATCTGATCGATTTCGCGGACAATAGGGAATTTAGAAGGCTCGCCAGGAACCTGAGGGGGAGCGGCTGCTCGGGGCATTTGGAGACTATCGAAGGAGTAGGTTTTCAACCTTCGTCCAAGCTGTCCTGTTTGATATTCTACTCGAAATTCACGAGCGGCAAACGTGGTATGAATTCCATCGCTCCGAGCCTCTTTGAGATCGAAGAATACCCTCAACATAACGCAGTTTGAAAGAGCGGGCGTGCAGCTTTTGACCAACGACAATTTTGCGGTATCCAAAATGGTGCCGAGTTCACTTGAGGTTGAGCAGCGTCCAAACTGTCCCAATTGGCAGAATGGATCGTCCATGAATGCGTTTTTCAAGGGCGGCTTCAAAGCATCGACTGCCCAGCGAGCAGCCAGAAAATGCTCTAACGTTGGCGCGGGAACATCTTTGGTAGGCCCAATGCGATCGCATGACAGGTCCCCGGATTCAGCGCGGTGTGCCTGATAGAAGATCAGCGATTTGACGATGAGTTTTCCGCTGTCAGTGTCGGAGATCGTCGCGGTCCCGCCCTCACAAACAGCCTCTGTCCGATGGAGGATTGGGTTCAGCCTGACATAGGCCGGTGCGGCACCCGGTCTGCCTGACGATATTTTCCTCGTGTTCAGGAGAAACCGCTCAGTAAAGTCACCTTTGGTATCTAGCAGTGCCGGATTTGCCGGATCAGCTCCTTCCGTTGGAAAAATCACGACTCCGTCTTCGAGCTCGGTCGCGTGGACAGGAAGAGGAATCGCTGCGGACACAAACAGTAACACCGCCTGATGTTTTTTCACCTGATCCCCATTTCGAAAAGCCGTTATCCAGCGATGATCCGAATGCGCCGCCCCGCACCGGCATCATTTGAACTGAAACCAACGTGTCTGCAATCGGTCGATTGCCGTTATAGATGTTCGTCACATAGGGAAGGTCCGCTATTCCCGGTTTGGCGCCGAGAAGCGGTCAGTCTCATATCGGCCAGAAGCCAAGGTTCAGGCTGCCAAATTGGCCGCGCCCGCGTCCGAGCGGAAAGCGTCGCCCCCATTGCCTCCTAAGGACGCGGAGCGAGCAACTGATCTAAACCGCCATCTTCTACGCCAATTTTCTCTAGGCGCGGATAACGCAGGCCGCCATGATAGTTGATGATGACGTCGCGATAGCGTGTGCCGCCTTTCACCAGCAGCCGGATCGGCGCGCCCCTGTCTTTTGCGGACTTGATCGCAGCGATAAGCCGGTCATCTGAATATTCGCGGCCGTCAACGGCAACCACCATGTCGGCTACGTCGAGGCCGGCTTCGAACGCCGGCGAGTCCCAGGTAACCGCGCTGATTGATCCGGCCTTGCCCATCACCAGTCCCAGCGAATAGCTGAGGTCGGTCTGGTTGCGGCTCTTCTGCGCACTCTTGAACGATGGCGTCGGCTCATCGGTGTAGATGAGGCGATAACCGTTCGCCTCCAATCCGGTCAGCGGGGCCCGGTCGCTCAGTCCCTCCAGCCGCGTCTTCAGCAGCTGTGGCCAGTCATAGGGCTGGATATCGTTCAGCGTCTCGACTACCTGAGCGAAATCATAGGTCAGGACCCCCCAGTCCCCGTCGCGCATCCCGAAGAAGGCGGATGCAAAATCGTCGAGCGACTTCCTTCCGCCCGACTGCTTGCGCAGCGCGGCATCGACCTCGAGCCAGACCAGAAGTCCTTCATTGTAATAATCTTCCGAGCGCTGCCAGCTGACCCATCCCTTGGGGCGCCGCCGCGCGATGACGGGGTCGTTGGTCGTGTCGATCAGGGGGCGCCAGGTTCGCGCTGGACGGTTGTCGAGGCCGGCGGCGATGCTCGCAAGCATGTCGAGCGTATCCTGCTTGGACACGATTCCCGACCGTGCCTGGAGCACATAGCCCCATAGCTGCGTCTGCCCCTCATAGACCCACAGCAGCGAGTCGCGCATCGGCGTCCGGAAATCGGGGGTCCAGGCGTCGGCGCCGCGTCGAAACTTGCCGTTCCAGCTATGCGTCAGTTCGTGCGGCAGCAGGTTTCGCGAACCCGGCCCGTCGCTCCATTTGAGGAAATAACCGGGCTTTACGGCATTCTCGGAGCTGCGGTGGTGCTCGAGCCCGATCCCTCCCATCTCGTCGGTGATCGCCAGCAGAAATTCATATCGGTCGTAATGCTGGGCGCCGAAAAGCTTCACGGCCTGCTCGACGAGCTTTCGGTGCGCGTCGATCTGCTCGGGCTTGGCCTCCAGTTCCTCCGGATCGTCGGCAAAAACGTTCAAATCGACCCGATCGGACAATTTCCACTCGCGGTAATATCGTCCCGCAAAGGCCGGCGAATCGATCAGCGTTTCGTAGTTCGTCGTCTCGTAGACATAATCGCGGCCGCGCTTCTTCGCGGGAAGGCCGGCAACGGCGGTCCATCCCTCGGGATAGGTCGCGGTCACTTGCACCGGGATGCGCCGCGTAAAATAGCCCGCGGGATAAAGGCTGACATGGTTCCACTGGAGGTTCAGCATGTTCGGCGCCGCAACGATCCGGCCCTGATCGGGATCGGTTGGCGAGGTGAAATGGAATTCGATATCGAGCTGACGGACCCCCTTCGGCACATCGATGTGAAAAGCCCACATGTCGACCGTATCGCGTTTCCACGGCACGAGCGCGCCGTCCGCACGGATATTGAGACCGGTCAGCTTCTCAATCTGTCCCGCCGGCGCATGCACGCCCGGCAGCCACGAAGGCGACAGCAGGACCATGGCCCCGGGCGTCGTTACCGGGATCGTCTGTTTCACCCGGAAAATTCCTTGCTGCACGTCGGTCGCATCGACTTCTAACGTCATTATCCCCGGGAAATCGACGTCGCGCGCGGCGGGTATCCGGTTCTCGAACGCGACGGGCTGGGGCGCGGAATTCTGCGCAGCCGCCGATGTCGTGAGCAAGATGGCGGCTAGCGGGAAGAGATGGCGCATGTTTGCTCCAGAGACGGGAGGGCGAGAAGGTGACGGGATATTCCGCTGTCAGCCGAGCGCGGGGGGCCTCGTTCGAGCAATCCACGGCGAGGCTTGCTCATAGGCGTGGCCGAGCTTCAGGACGTCAAGATCGGCGTTGCGCGGACCGATCAGTTGGATGCCGATCGGGAGCCGATGACGACCGCCGAAGCCCGCCGGTATCGCCAGTACGGGGAGCCCCGCCATCGTGGGCGGCAGCGTGACCTCCATCCACCGATGATAGGAATCCATCTGGACCCCCGCGATCTCGCGGGGCCAGTGCTGCTTCGCATCGAAGGGAAAGACCTGCGCAGTCGGGAGCGCAAGAAAGTCGAACGTCTCGAACGCCTTCCGAAATGCCTCAAAGATGCGGGTGCGCCCTTCGGACGCCTTGGTGAGCTCGGTGGGGGTCAGCTTCTTGTAACCCTCCACTTCCCAAATGGCTTCGGGCTTCATCATCTCCCGCTTCGCAGGATCGTCATAAAAGCCTTCGAGATCGGCTCCGACCGACCAGTGGCGCAGCGTAACCGCCGTACGCCACATCGCGCCTGGCTCCTCGACCAGCGCTGCCTTTTCGACCTGCATTCCAATCGTCCGGAAGGCGGCGAGCGCCTTTTCGCATGTCTCGATGATCCCGGGCTCCATCGGCAGTGCGCCGCCGAGGTCGCCGAGCCAGCCGATGCGCTTGCCCTTCCAGTCGCGCTCGAGCGGCTGGGCGAAAATCGCAGGATCGTCCGCCTGCGCGAAGGGCGCTCGCGGATCGGGTCCCGCTTGGACCGAAAGAAGGAGCGCGACGTCGCGCCCGCTGCGCGCCATCGGTCCCGAGGTCGCGACATTCTGCCAGAACAGACCGCTGTTGGGTATCGACGGGAAGCGT
>CBJKNR010000146.1:0-8087 GCA_966417555.1 uncultured Sphingopyxis sp. | reverse complement strand
GCCGGTCCTCTTTCGCCCGGTTGCGCGTGAGCAATCCGCGACGTTCCAGCCGGTAAAGATGTGCCGCCGCGATCCGGGATTGTTGCGGAGCGAATCGACCAGCGCGGCAATCTGGTGATGGCCGTGGCTTGCGCGGCGGAAGAGCCCCTCGCCCGCGGGCTCGTACCGCGGCCAGTTCACCCACTGATGCCCATAAACCGGACCAAGATCGCCCCATTTCGCTGCAAAACCCTCGTCGGCGATGATCCGCGCCTCGAAATCCTCGGCGCTGACCGCCTCGCCGGTTGCCTTGCGATATTTGTCGAGCGGCCAATCGGTCCAGATCCTGACGCCCTGCGCCACCAGCGACCGGATATTGGTGTCGCCGGTGAGGAACCACAGCATCTCGCGCAGCGCGGTCTTCCAATAGACGCGCTTGGTCGTCAGCAGGGGAATCGCATCGTCTTCGAGCGAGAATCGCATTGTCTCGCCGAACAGCGACCGCGTTCCGACGCCCGTCCGGTCGATGCGCTCGTCCCCCTCGACCCAGATGCGGCGCATCAGGTCAAGATATTGCAGTTCATAATGGATGGAATCAGGCAAGACTCACTCCCTCGGTCAGGCCCATATTGCTAGGCCCCGCACCGCATACGGACAAGAGAGCAGCCGATGCGATGCCGCAAAGCCTCCGATGCGGGGAAGTCCGGCGTTTGGATTCGCGGACGCAAAGCGCATGGCGATTGTCATGAGCCTGTTCACCCCCGTCGACAAAGCGCCGGACCCTGCGCTTGCCGGATTCGTTCCGGGCGAGCTCGAAGACGAGGTCACACATCTGTTGCTCCGCCCGCTGTTCGACGACGAGCGCGAGACCCTGCTCCTCGCGGGGTTCGACGCCTTCCAGCGACTGGTCCGGCTCGAACATATCGACGGCGACACCCGGGGACGCTGCACCATCGCGCCACGCCGCTGGCGCGCACTGGTCGAGGCCGGTATTGCGACCGTCCTGATGGCGCATAATCACCCGTCGGGCGTTGCCTTGCCAAGCGAGGCAGACGTCGCCGCGACGCACGACGCCGCGCTTTTCCTGCGGACGATGGGCATCGAGCTGATCGATCATCTGATTTTTATCGCGGGCGGGCATTTCAGCTTTCGAACTGCCGAAATGCTTTAGTTGCAGCAATCCTCTTCAATGTGCCGATTGGCGCTTGAAGTTCGCAGATTGCGCGTCTAGAGGACCGCCCTGCCTTCGCGGCGACCCCGGTCGGCGCGCAGATCGGTCGGGGAGTAGCTCAGCCTGGTAGAGCACTGTCTTCGGGAGGCAGGGGCCGGAGGTTCGAATCCTCTCTCCCCGACCAATTTCCTGCATATTGCAGATTCTGCACCGTCTCTTCTTGTAAGTCGGCGAACAAGTCCCTAAATTCAAACCACGCCGCCATGGTTTTCCCCCTTTCCATCGCGGCTAGTGTCCCGTCAGCTTTGGCGCGGACGCGTCCTCCCTGGACCCTGGCCACCTCGTACTTCGGTACGAGGTGGTTTTTTATTCGGCGGCCTGCGGGAATATTTCGGCATCGGGCCGCGCCCTCGCCAGATCGGTGACAAGCTCCGCGAACCACTGCGCAAGCAGCAGGACACGTCCGCTGTCGGGCGTACGATCGGCCGACAGATAGAGGCCGCGATCGATCTCGATCTGCAATGCATGAACGCCGTCGCCGGGCCGGCCATGCGTCCGGACAATATGCCCGCCGGCATAGGGCTGGTTGCGCGACACGGGCTCGCCCAGACGCGCGGCCGAAGCCATGGCCTGGTCGACCAGCCATTCGCCCGCGGTCCCGCCAAACCGGTCGCCGATCACGATTCGCGCGCCATGCCCCGGCTGTCCTGCCGGAATCGGGGGCATCGAATGAAGGTCGACGAGAATCGCGCCGCCGAATCGTTCGCGCGTTCGCGCCAGCTCGTCGGCCAGCGCCGCGTGATAGGGCCGGTGGAAGGATTCGAGCCGCCAGCGCAGCGCCGCGCCATCGATAGGTTGTCTCCACAATGGGCCGCAGTCGGCGAGCCGGGTCGGCACGACGCCAAGCCCCGCGCGCTCCTTGCGACCGGGAGCCGAAAAATGCGCCCGCAGCGGCATCGCGACCTCGCCGGGTGCCATCTGCCCCTCGCCGCGATTGAGGTCGGCGACGGCGCGCGCCCATGATGCCTCGATCAGGGTCGCGCCGGCATCGACGGCATGGGCGGCAATCAGATCGCACCAGCTATCCTCGAGCCGCTCGAGCTGCGCGCGCCCGACCCGAGCCGCAGCGAGTATCTCGGGCGGATAGATGCGCCCGGCATGCGGCACCGACACGACGACCGGGCCGCTCACCGCGGGCCGGTTGACAGCGATGGCGGCGGACGGAATGCTGCGAAGCGACATCTGATACGAGTGGCAAAAAAAGCGTGGCGAATCCAGCATCGCGCGTGAATTTGTTAAATCTCTGACGCTATATGGGCCTTATGAATGACAGGGGCGGCCAGGCGGAACCGGCGGCTCCGGACGATCGGGGAACAGACTTCAACATGATTCGTATTTTGCTGGCCGAAGATGACGACGTGATGCGCGAATATCTTGCGCGTGCGCTGACCAGTGCCGGCTATCACGTCACCGCGGTCGACCGCGGCACCGCGGCCGTTCCCTATATCGATTCGGGTACGTTCGATCTGCTCCTGTCGGACATCGTCATGCCCGAGATGGACGGGATCGAACTCGCCCAGCACACCGCCAAGGCTGCGCCGCAGACGCAGGTCATGTTCATCACCGGCTTTGCGGCGGTCTCGCTGCGTGCCGAGGAAAATGTGCCGCAGGCGAAGCTGCTGTCGAAGCCGTTCCACCTCAAGGATCTGGTGCGCGAGGTCGACACCCTGTTCGGCCGCGCCGACCGGTCGAGCCAACAATAGAGTTTTTTCCGCTCGCGCGGAATCGGAAGGGCTTGCCAATCCGCGCCGAGGCCTTTAGGGGGCGCGTCACCCCAACGGATGGGCGTGTAGCTCAGTGGTAGAGCACTGTGTTGACATCGCAGGGGTCGCAAGTTCAATCCTTGCCACGCCCACCATTAAAAACGCCGCCGCCCCAATGGGTTGGCGGCGTTTTTGCTGTCAGGCCATTCCCTTTGCCAGATCGCCGCGCGACGCGTCGCCGATCTGGCTGCCGCCGTCGCAATCGAGGATCGTGCCGGTGATATAGCCCGCGGCGGGCGAGCAGAGGAACACTGCCGATTCGGCAACTTCCTCGACCCTGCCCCAGCGCTTCATCGCGATCCGGTCGTAATGCGACTGCCGCGACGCGGCGTCGGGCGCGAGGCGCTTCATGCCTTCGGTGTCGGCGATCGGCCCCGGCGAAATGCCGTTCACGCGCACCTCGGGCCCCCATTCGAGCGCGAGCACGCGAATCAGCTGGTTGATCCCCGCCTTTGCCGCGCAGGCGTGCGCCTGAAGCGCCGAGGCATTGACCGCCTGCCCCGCGGTGATCGCGATCAGCGACGCGCCCGGTCGGTTCAGCAGATCGTGGCAACCGCGAAACACGTTGAAGGTGCCGTTGAGATCGATGTCGACCACGGTGCGAAAGGCGTTCGCCGACATGCCGAGCACGGGCGCGAGGAAATTGCCCGCGGCGCCCGAGATCACGATGTCCATCGGGCCGAGCTCGCCCGCGACCTGCTCCATGACGCCGCGGATCGCCGCATAGTCGCGCACGTCGCCCGACAGGCCGAGCGCGCCTTCGCCAATCTCGGCCGCCGCGCGCACAGCCTTGTCGGGATCGCGGCCCGCCACCGCGACCTTCGCGCCCAGTTCGGCAAAGCGCTTGGCGATACCGAGATTGATGCCGCTCGTGCCGCCGGCAACGAACGCCGTCTTGCCCGCCAGCAGATTGTCCCGGAATGTCGTCATACCTCTCTCCCTTGCTCCGCGCCGGAACGATCCGGGGTTGACGGATCGAAACCAGTCGCCTTTTGAAACTGGACCAGACAGCAAGGACGATCCGATGGCAAGTGCCGGCCCCACCTCGAACAGCTTCATCTCGCAGCGGCTGAAGCTTCACTATGTCGACTGGGGCAATCGCGGCGCGCCGCCGCTGCTGCTCGTCCACGGCGGGCGCGACCATTGCCGCAACTGGGACTGGGTCGCCGAAAAGCTGTGCGCGCGCTACCACATCATCGCGCCCGACCTGCGCGGGCACGGCGACAGCGCCTGGTCGCCCGACGGCAATTACGCCATGGACGGCTTCGTCTATGACCTCGCGCAGCTGATCCACCAGCTCGACCTCGGCCCGCTGTCGATTGTCGCGCATTCGATGGGGGGCAATATCGCGCTGCGCTATACCGGCCTTTATCCCGACAATGTCCGCAAACTCGTCGCGATCGAAGGGCTCGGCCCCTCACCCAAGGTGCTCGCCGAGCGCGCGAAGACGAGCTACGCCGAGCGCTTCCGCAAATGGATCGACGACAAGCGCCAGGCGGCGGGACGCACGCCGCGCCGCTACGCGACGCTCGAGGACGCGCTCGCCCGCATGATGGGCGAAAACGGCTATCTGACCGAAGCGCAGGCGCGCCACCTCACCATCCACGGCATCAGCCGCAACGAAGACGGAACGTGGAGCTGGAAGTTCGATAATTATCTCAACGTCTGGCCGGCGTTCGACATGCCGCAGGACGATGTCGCGGCGCTGTGGGGAGCGATCACCTGCCCGACCCTGCTTCTCTATGGTGCGAACAGCTGGGCCTCGAATCCCGAGAGGGACGGCCGGCTTGCCCATTTCGACACTGCGAAGGTGATCGAATTCGAAAATGCCGGGCATTGGCTGCATCACGACCAGTTCGACCGGTTCATGTCCACGCTAGACGAATTCCTCTAAACAGGCCGCCGGTTGCGCGCGGCGGCGTGCGATAAGAGGCGGCGCTATGGCCTATACGGGGCAGATTACGGGGCGGCAGAAGATATTGTCAGGCGGCGGTGCGCTGGTCGCGGTGGCCGCCGTCGGGTTCGGGCTTGCCAGTGGACTCGATCTCGACATCGTTCGCAAGGCCAGCGAAGCCATTACTGCGATCGCCATCCCTGCCCCGCCCCCGCCACGCGAGGAAGCCGTACCGGCGCAGGTCCCGGGAGAAAGGGCGAGCGGCAAGGCATCGGCAGCAAACAAGCACGCCAGGGCGGCTTCGGTCGCGGCGCCTCCCGCAAAGCTGCCCCCGGTCACGCCGCCCGTTGCCGCCGCGCCGCGCCCCGGGGCCGGAAACGACGCATCGGCCGGCGCGGCGCCGGACGCCGGTCCGGGATCGGGCGCGGCCGGGCGCGGCGACGGTACTGGCGCAGGCGGCGCGGGGAACGGCACCGGCGGCGGCGGCACGAAAGCGGTGTGGCGCAGCGGAACGATCCGCGACCGCGACTATCCGCGCGAGGCAAGCCGGGCGGAGGTCGGCGGCGAGGTCGAGACGCGCTTCACTATCGAGGCGAGCGGACGCGTAACCGGATGCCGCGTGACCCGGTCGAGCGGCGATGCCTCGCTCGACCGCACGACCTGCGCACTGATCGAGGAGCGGTTCCGCTTCAAACCCGCGACCAATGCTGCGGGCGAGCCGGTCGCGAGCCAATATGGCTGGCGGCAGAGCTGGTGGCTGGAGCCGCGACGTTAAACGGTTTGAGAGGAATTGCGACAATATCGCGAATGATTCGCATTAGAGTTGACTTTGCAACCGACTCTCAATAGCGGCGCCCCGAACCAGTCACAAAACAGGGGGTTTACCGTGAAGCCATCGACATCCGCCTCGTTCCTCGCGCTCTCCTGCGTCGGCGGCCTGATCAGCGCTCCGGCCGTTGCCGCCGATGCCGCGCAGGATGCGCCCGGCGGTCGCAGCGAGATCATCGTCAGCGGCACGCTTGCGACCGAAGTGGAATCGCCCAAGGCGACCGCACCGCTCGTCGATACGCCGCAAACGATCACCGTCGTTTCGCAGGAACAGATTCGCCAGCAGAATCTGCTGACGCTCCGCGACGCGCTGTCGACGATCCCCGGCATCACCTTCGGCGCCGGCGAAGGCGGCGGCGGTTATGGCGACTCGATCAACCTGCGCGGCTATTCGGCGAACAACGACCTGACCGTCGACGGCGTGCGCGACAGCGCGCAGTACAGCCGCACCGACCCGTTCAACCTGCAGCAGATCGAGGTCTACAACGGCGCCAACTCGGTCTTCAACGGATCGGGCAGCGTCGGCGGCACGATCAACCTCGTCAGCAAGATTCCGTTCGCGCGCAACGCGACGACCGTGCAGGCTGCGGTCGGCACCGACAATTATTACCGCGCGTCGGTCGACAGCAACTGGCGCCTCAATGACCTGATCGCCGTGCGCCTCAACGCCATGTATCACGAGAATGACGTCCCCGGCCGCGACGTCGAATCCTATCAGCGCTGGGGCGTCGCGCCATCGATCACGCTCGGCGTCGACAGCGACACCAGCCTGACGCTCGCCTATATCCATCAGGACGACGACAATACGCCGATCTATGGCGTTCCTTACATCCTCGGCGCCGTCAACGATGGCCCGGTGCCGGGTATCGACGACAGCGATTATTTCGGTATCGTCAACCTCGACAAGCAGGAAACCAAGGTCGACCGTCTGACCATGACCTTCCGTCACGCGTTCAGCGACAATGTGTCGATCCGTAACCTCACGCGCTGGCAGCGCGTGCACCAGTATAGCCAGACGAGCGCACCGCAGGGCACCTTCTGCCTTGCGAACGGACGTCAGCCGATCGGCCCGGACGCCACATCGACCATCGGCATTCCCTGCCTCGCCGGACAGAACCCCGGCTTCTACTATCCGAGCGGGCCGCGCGGCCTCGTCCGCGATCAGCTCAACGACCTGCTGCACAACCAGACCGACCTGACGATCGTCAGCGGCGCCAAGGGCGGCCTGTTCAACACGCTCGTCATCGGCGCGTCGTACAGCCAGGAAGATTATTCGATCGAGACGGCGCAGCTGCTGCGCAATCCGGGCGGCGCGCTACCGAACCCGACGCTGCCCCCGATCAGCTTGTCGAACCCGAACACGGTGTGGACCGGCCCGGTCAATTATGTCCGCACCGGCAACAGCTATGGCGACACCCGAAACTGGGCGATCTATGCCTTCGACACGCTCGAAATCTCGCCGATGTTCGAGATCAACGGCGGCGTCCGCTATGAAAATGCGCGTACCATCTTCCGCGCCGACACGGTGACGACGCCGGCGGCGGGCGCGCTCTACACGCGCGGCGCCGATCAGGTCAGCGACGAGAATCTCTTCTCCTATCGCGTCGGCGCGGTCTTCCATCCGATCGAGAATGTCAGCATTTACGCAGCTTATGGCAACGCCAAGACGCCGACCTCGGCCAGCGTTCGCGCCGGTTGTGGCGTACCGACAAGCGCGACAGCGGCCGATCCTTGCGCGGTTGCGCCCGAAAAGGCGCGCAATATCGAGTTCGGTGTCAAGGCCGAGCTGATGGACAAGAAGCTTTTGCTGACCGCCGCCGTGTTCCGCAACGAACGCACCAATTATCGCGTGCCGTCGAACGATCCGGCACAGCCCGCGTCGCTGCAGATCCTCGACGGCCGCTCGCGCGTCGACGGCATCGCACTCGGCGTGAGCGGCAACGTCACCCCCGAATGGGCAATCTTTGCGAACTACACCTATCTCGACGGCAAGGTGAAGCAGAGCGTTTCGGATTACTGCCTTGCCAACCCCGATCCCCAGCCGGTGACCGTTCCGCCGCGCCCGCCGTGCAACAACAGCGCCGCGATCCCGGACCCGCAGCGCGGCGACCGGCTGTTCCAGACGCCCGAACATTCGGGCAGCCTGTTCACCACCTACGTCTTCCCGTTCGGGCTGCAGGTCGGCTACGGCCTGACGTATCAGGGCAAGTTCACGACGCACCAGCGCAACCTGGCGCAGCGGACGCCGCTGTCGGTCGACGATTATCTGATCCACCGCGCCTTCGTGTCGTATGATTTCAAAAATGGTCTGGTGGCACAGCTGAATGTGACCAACTTCACCAACGAGGATTATTACACCGGCGTTCGCAACAATGTGAACGCGACGACCGGT
>CBJKNR010000145.1:0-8147 GCA_966417555.1 uncultured Sphingopyxis sp. | reverse complement strand
GATTTGGGCGACTGGTGGACGATCATCACCGCGGATGCGCCATAAGCCTGCTCGCCCGGCAGCTCGATCGCATAGGCCGGATCGTCGAAGGCGATCGCCTGTTCCGAACCGTCCTGGCGGAGGATCGTCAGGCGATGCAGCCCCTCGGCGCGTTCGAGCCGGACGAGAGCCGCCTTGAAGGGCTGGATTTGCAGGATCGGCGTCCCCGCGCGATGCGAAACGAGCGTGCCGAGCGTGCGGAAATCCCGCGGGTCGAGGCGGAGGAGCTGCATGTCGAACGCGTCGCCCAAATCGGTCAGCGCGATCAGGCTGCCGTCCCACTCGTCGATCTCGTAGCGGACGCCGGCCTTGCGCGGCCAGACGGTGACGGGTGCCGCGGTTTCGTCGCGCGCGGGCACGAGGCGAACTTCCGCCGTCTCGGGCCCCGCGAGGGTGAGCGCGACGAAGCCGTCGGCCGCGGTGCGCTTGACCGACATGAAGATCGCCGGGTCCCTCTCCTCATAGACGAGGTCGGTGACCTTGCCGTCGACCGAGGTGCGATAGAGGCGCGTCGGCCGGTTGCGCGCGTCGCGCCAGATCCAGAACAGCCAGCGCGACGAGGGCGAGAAGACGAGCGCGCCATAGCCATAGGCGTCCTTGTCGACGACCGTGCGGACCTCGCCGCTCGCGTTGTCGCGAATGCAGATGCGATGGCGGTCGTTGCCGATGACGTCTTCGGCCCAGGCGAACCAGCGGTGGTCGGGGCTCGGCTGGTGACCCGTGCTGCGAAAATAGGGCTGGCCTCGTGCGCGCAGGCCTTCGTCGACGAGCAGTTCGGCCGTGCCGCCTTTCCTTTGCCGGCTGTAGCGTGCATGCGCCTCGCCGTCGGGGATCGCCGACGAATAGCTCCAGCCGTCCCTTTCGAGCGCGGGCGCCGCGACTGCGCCCGAACTGCGCGCCAGCATCGCACGCACCAATTCGGCCTGCGCCGTTTCGGTCGGCTCCAGCATCGCCTCGGCATAGGCATTTTCGTCGCCGAGCATCTTCGCGACGGGGGCGGGGAGGTTGCCCTGGTTGCGTTCGCCGCCAGCGGGAATGAATTTCATCCAGCTATAGGCATCGTCGCGCTTGCGGCCGAGTTGCTCGATCACATGCGGGATGCGCGGCGACTGCGGCGGAGCGACCTTCGGCCAGCGGGTGCGGCTTGCGGCAGGGTTGAAGGCCAGCGCTCCGCGGCTGCTCAGCATGACGGCCGCCACCGCGACGCTGCTCAAAAACGCTCTCCGACCCTTGTTCCCGATGTTGTGCATGCGACCCTCTTTCGACCGACGCGGACGTCGCGGACAGTCTATGGCGGCCCCTTTGGCTTACTGCGCCGATCAGGCCGCCCAATCCATCGATCGGGCAATTTGGCCGCAAGGCCGCACGAAATCGCATATTCCCGCCGGCATCGGCTGGCCCGATCCGGCTGGATTATGGCCCGACCATCGCCGTCACGCCAGTTTCGCGTGATAGCTTGAGGATCGGATTTTCCTACCAAGAGGCAATATCAACAGGGAGGCAAAAAATGGGGTTTGCATCGATCCGGCGGGTCGCCGCATGCGGTATATCGATCGTGGCGCTCGGGTCGGCATCGGGCGCGCTGGCGCAGGAGACCGACGACAGCGAGATCGTGGTCACCGCCGCCAAGCGCGAGCAGTCGGTACGCGACGTCAGCGGATCGGTGTCGGCGGTCAGCGAGGCGACACTGCAGAAACTCAACGCCCAGAGCCTCTCCGACTATATCACGCGTGTCCCCGGTGTCGTGTTCAACGATTATCAGCCCGGCGTCTCCGAAGTCGTGATCCGCGGCGTCGCCTCTTCGACCTATCATGAGGCGAACCAGGCGACGACGGGCTATTATCTCAATGAAGTGCCGCTGATCGAACCCGGCTTCCCGCTCGTCATTCCCGACGTCGACAGCTTCGACGTCGCGCGTGTCGAGGTGCTGCGCGGGCCGCAGGGCACGCTCTTCGGCTCCTCGTCGCTCGGCGGCGCGATCAACTATGTCGTCAACGAGGCCGATCCCGCCCGCTTCGACGCGGGCTTCGAAGGCAATATCGCGACGACCAGGCGCTCCGGCGAAGCCAGCTATGCGGTGAAGGCCATGGTCAACCTGCCGATCGCGACCGACAAGCTCGCCGTTCGCCTCGTCGCGCTCCAGCGTTACGACGCCGGTTATCTCGACAACACGCTGCTGGGCGAGGACGGCAGCAACGACCTGCGTGTGCGCGGGCTGCGCGGCTCGATCGTCTTCACGCCGACCGAGACGACGCGCATCTCGGCGCTCAGCATGTATCAGGAATATGATCTCGACGATCAGACCTATGTGCTGTTCGGCCCGCCGAAGACCTTCGCGCGCGCGACCAACGTCGCCGAATTTCAGGACACGAGCTTCATGATGCACAGCCTCAGGATCGAGCAGGATCTGGGCTTTGCGACGCTGACCGCGGTCGGCAGCTATACCGAGAAGAAGGCCGATCTGGCGTTCGACAATTCGATCTTCGGCGGCAACGATCCGCGGACCGACACCCCCGAACTCGCGAGCAGCCGCGGCAAGTCGAAGACCGAATATGGCGAGCTGCGGCTCGCGTCGCCCGACGGCGGGCGTTTCCGCTGGCTGATCGGCGCCAACTATACGCGCCTGCGTTCGAACAACACCGACGGCACCTATATCGAGGGCATCGCCGATTATATCGACGCCAATCCCGGCGAGTTCGGCGGACGGCCGGGCAGCGAGCTTGCCCCCGACGATCTTGCGTCGCGGACGATCAGCAGCAACCGGGTGACCGAGAAAGCGATCTTCGGCGAGGCATCGTTCGACATCGTCGATACGCTGACGCTGACGCTTGGCGGCCGTCTGTTCGAATATCGCACGCGCCCGCGCCTGCAATATCTGCCGAACGCCGACCTGATCCCGCCGTTCGACTATGCGCCGGCGACCGAAAAGGATTCGGACTTCATCCCGAAGGCGTCGCTGACGTGGAAGCCGTCGGACGACATGATGGTCTATGCGCTCTATTCGGAAGGGTTCCGGATCGGCGGTATCAACGTCTATTCGCTCGCAACCCCCGGGCTGCCGCTGACGTTTGAGAGCGATACGACGAAGAATTACGAGATCGGCACGCGCTTCGATCTGATCGACCGGACGCTGAGCGTCGATGTCACGGCCTATCACATCGACTGGGGCAATATCCAGGCGCGGCTTTTCACTCCAGGCGACTTCCGCGCCTATACGGTGAACGGCGGCGGGGCCGACATCGACGGCGTCGAAATCAGCCTGAACCTGCGCCCGACGCGCAACCTGACGCTTGCGTCCAATATTTCCTACAATGATGCGCGGCTCTCGACGCTGCTGCCCGACAGCTTCGCACCGGGCGGCGGCTATGCGAAAGGCACGCGCCTGCCGGGCGCGTCGGAGTGGACGCTGTCGAACTCGCTCGACCTCAATTTTCCCGATTCGCCGCTGAAGCCGCGCTTCGGTATCGCGCACCGCTATCTGTCGGCCGCACCCGTCGATTTCGCGGGGTCGCTCGAGAAGGGCGATTTCCACCTCGTCGACCTCAACGCGTCGGTCACGGTGAGCGACCGGATCGAACTCGGGCTGTTTGCGAAGAATCTGTTCGACCAATATGGCGTGCTGAACGCGCCCTTTGCCTTCGCGGGGTCGGTCGCCCGGCCGCGCACGATCGGCGCGACGGTGCGTTTCGGTCTGAACTGAGATCGGCCAAGGACCGTCCCGCCGGAAAGGCGTGGCGGTCTTTTGGAAGTGACCGGTTTCGACCGGAAGCGGCCATAAATCCTCCCCGCTTGCGGGGAGGGGGACCGCCGAAGGCGGTGGAGGGGGCGGGCGGCCTGAAGCGACGTTACGTGAGGATGCGAGCCCCCTCCGTCAGCCGCTACGCGGCTGCCACCTCCCCACAAGTGGGGAGAATCTAAGGTCCGCTTCCCACCCCTCAGCCGACGCTATTCCTCGAAGCCCGAGAGGAAGGCGGCGACATTCTTGCCGAGGTCGCCGACAGCATAGCCGCCCTCCATCACGATCAGCGTGGGAATGCCGAGCGCGGCGATGCGGCCCGCGAGCTCTACATAATCCTCGCGCTCGAGCGCGAAGCTCGAGATCGGATCGCTGCTGTGCGTGTCGGCGCCGAACGACAGGATGAGGAGCTTCGCGCCCCAATCCGAAATCGCCGACAGCGCCGTGTCGAGCGCGGGCGCATAGGCCCGGCCATCGGTGCCGCGGGGCAGGGGCAGGTTGAGCGTCGCGCCCTCGCCGGCGCCTTCGCCCGTCTCATCGGCATGACCCCAGTAGAATGGATAGTCGGTGCGCGGGTCGGCGTGGATCGAGGCGAAGAAGATGGCGGGATCTTCGTAGAAGATGTCCTGCGTCCCGTTGCCGTGATGATAGTCGATGTCGAGCACCGCCACCGGTCCGAGCCCGCGGGCTTGCGCCGCGCGTGCGGCGATCGCGGCGTTGTTGAGGTAGCAATAGCCGCCCATATAGTCGCGCCCGGCGTGGTGGCCCGGCGGGCGGCAGAGCGCGAAGGCATGGGCCTCGCCGCTCGTCGCCAGATGGTCGAGCGCGGTGAGTGCCCCCTGCGCCGACCAATAGGCCGATTCCCAGGTTCCCGCTGCGACCGGTGTCCCCGCGTCATAGCTGTAGGCGCCGAGATCGGCGTCGATGCGGCCGAAGCTCAGTGGACGACGACGCCTGACCGGAAAGGTATAGCCGATCGCATCGCCGTTCCGCCCGGCCGCGAGCCAGTCGCGATGCGCGCGTTCGAGGAAGGCGAGATAGGCGGCATCATGCACGGCGAGCAGCGGCGCCATCCCGAAGTCGCGGACGGGGCGCCAGTCGGTGAAGGCTTCGACGATCGAGCGCGGGCGTTCGATATTCTCGGCATAGGGCACCCAGTCGCCATTATGCAGCTCGCGCGAAGGCGCGTGGGCCAACTGGCGATCGTCGAAGAAAAGCTTCACCTTCCGGCCTGTCCTTCCATCCATTGCGCGAGCGTCCGGTCGGCGTGACCCGACACGATCTCGGCAAAATCCGCTGCGCTTTCGTCCTGCCCGAGCTTGAAGCTGTGCTCGGCCGAACGGACATACGCGCGAAAGGCGATGATCTGATCGAGCATATTCTCATAGCGTGCGCCGAGGTTCGCTGTCGACCAGGTGCCGTCTTCCATCTTGGCGACGAGCCGCTCGATCGCGTCCTTCGTTTCGCCCTCGACGAATTCGATTTCGACCCTGAAGCGCAGTACGGCATAGTTCCACGTCGGCGCCCAGTCGGCCTTCGAC
The DNA here is from genome assembly GCA_966417555.1 of uncultured Sphingopyxis sp. Lineage (GTDB taxonomy): Bacteria > Pseudomonadota > Alphaproteobacteria > Sphingomonadales > Sphingomonadaceae > Sphingopyxis. The sequence goes on along the minus strand of CBJKNR010000145.1, from coordinate 2,831 downwards.
AGCAAGGACGTCGGTACATAGGCTTCGGGCCCGGTGAAGAGAACAAGCCCGCGCGGATCGGCGCGGAAATCGGCGACGAGCCGATTGCGCCGCGCGCAATGACCGAACAGCGAAACGACCGCGCCGTCTTCATCGGTTTCGGCGATCAGCGGCAGCGGGCTGGCATGGAAATCGCGCGAGACCAGCCACGCCAGCGGATATTCGGCGATCAACCGCCGAACATCGGCGGCGTCCTGCGGGTCATAGAGGCTCGTCATGCCTTTACCGTATCACGGATCCACGCGGCCTGCTCGTCGAGCGCGCGGCCCGCGAGCGGTGCGATCGATACGGCTTCGAGGAAGCTGTGCGTCGCTCCCTTGTAGGTTACGGCCTGCGTAGGCACACCGGCCTCTTCGAGCTTGCGCGCGAATTCGTGGTTGCAATCGGCCAAAATGTCGCACTCGGCGATCGCGAGGAAGGCAGGCGGCAGGCCGATCAGGTCGGCGCGCAGCGGTGCGACGAGCGGATCGGCGAGTTGCTCGGCTCTATCGACATAGGAGGCCCAGAAGACGTCCATTTCGTCGGCTTCGAGCGAATAGTCGCCGGCACCAAAGCGCGCATAGCTTGGCGTGCGCTCGGGCGCGAAGGCGCCGTAATTGAGCAGCATCGCGGCGGGCAGCGGCCGCCTGCGCCGGCGCTGCAGCAGGCAGGTCGCGACCGACAGGTTGGCACCCGCGGAATCGCCGCCGATCAGCACGCGGCCGGCGTCGAGGTCCAGCGCGTCGGCCTGCGCGTCGATCCAGTCGAGCGCTGCGGCGCATTCCTCGAGTGCAAGCGGGAACTTGTTTTCGGGCGACAGGCTGTAGTCGATGCCAATCACCGCAATGCCGGCTCGCGCGGCATATTCGCGCATCAGCCGGTCGTGCGTATCGATACTGAATAACATCCAGCCGCCGCCGTGGACATAGAGCATCACAGGAAGCATCTCGTCCGTGACCGGGCGGTGAAGCCGCAGCCGCACACCGCCCATGTCGATTTCGCGACTCTCGGCCATTATCGGGCCGCCCTCGCGCCACGGCTGGCGCACGCGTTCGGCGATCAGGCGACGGGTTGCCATGTCGGCGCCCGCAGGGGCGGCATGTTCGGCATAAGCGGCGTTGATGGCATCGACGAAGCGGCGGATGTCGGGGTCGGCCATGTCGTTCGGCATGGCATTCAAGCCCTTTGACATATTCGGCATATCCTCTCGAAACGATCCGTTGATTGTCTGATAGCTTCTGGACGGCCCTCTCTATCGCCCGAATGGGCCAATCACCGCACCGGACAGGCCAGCGGGCGCCGCCTGGCTGGTCAGGGATGCGTCCGGCCTGTATTGTTTATTCGTCTCGAATTTGTGAGGATCGGGCCATGAAACATAGTGTCGACGTCCTGACGACAGGGCGGCCGGTGATGGCGCTGCAGGACGAATATCCCGCGGGCTTCATCGATCCGATGCACAGCCATGACCATATCCAGATTCTCTATGCCTCGGCGGGCGTGATGTCGGTGCGTACGCCCGAAACCAGCTTCGTCATCCCGCCGCAGCGCGCGGTGTGGCTTCCCGCAGGGACGCGGCACGAGGTGGCGTGCCGCGGTCCCGTGTCGCTTCGCACGCTCTACCTGCCGTGCGGGGGGCACGAGCATGAGAAGGAGTGCCGCGTTTTCGAGGTGTCGAACCTCGTCAAATCGCTGATCCTCGAGGTGATCGATTTCCCTGCGCTCTACGACATCGACGGGCGCGAGGGGCGGATCATCGCGCTGCTGCTCGACGAGATCGCCCGGATGCCCGACGCACCCTATCAGGTGTCGATGCCGTCGAATCCGCGCCTGCTGCGCGTGTGCAACGCGATCATCGCCGACCCCTCCGACCCGCGCGACATCGACGACTGGGCGGCGCTCGCGGCGATGGGGCGGCGCACCTTCACGCGCAGCTTCAAGCAGGAAACGGGGATGGGGCTCGCGGTGTGGCGGCAGCAGGTGCGATTGATGGAGGCGCTGTCGCTGCTCGCCGCGGGCGCGTCGATCACGCAGGTCACCTATGATGTCGGCTATGACAGCCCGAGCGGCTTCGCCGCAATGTTCCGCCGCGCCTTCGGCGTCCCGCCGAGCCAGTATCTGAAGCATTGAGCGCGATCGCGTTAGATTGAAACGCCGCCTTCCCTATCTCGTCATCCCGGCCTTCGCCGGGATGACGATTCAATAGGACGATCGCGCCCTACCCGGCGGCCGACTCTAACCGGCGCGCGTCCATATCTTCGTCCGGCAGAAAAAGGCAACGCAACCCTTGAGCTCGAGCTTCCCGCTCGGAAGCAGCCTCAGCTGCCCCTTCGCGGCACCGTCGCCCGTTTCGGGGTCATAGACGGGGCCGCCCTTCCACTCGGTCGGCCCGCCGGTGAAGCCGTTGAGCACGATCAGGCCCTTGAGCTTGCGCTGGCGCAGCTTCGGGTCCGAATTGCGGACGTCGCGCAGATCGGGATTGGCACGCAGGCGTTTGGCATCGACGACCTTGCCGCACAGCGCCTTGCCGCAGCGATAGATCTCGACGCGCCCGCCCTCGCTGCCCGTCGCCCAGATGCCGGTGATGTCCGCAGCGGCCGCAGGTGTCGCGAACGCCGCCGCGGCAAGAATGAGCAGCGTCCGCTTCATGCCGCCAGTTCCTTCGCCTTGCCGCCTTCGAGCAGGCGAAGCGCCTCTTCGAGCAGCGGCCGGTCGTCGACCTCCCACGGGTGGAAGCCCGGCTTCATATAGGTGAAGACACCGAGCAGCAGCGCGCGCATCAGCCCGTCGCGACCATAGAGCCATGCCAGCAAGCC
>CBJKNR010000144.1:0-8151 GCA_966417555.1 uncultured Sphingopyxis sp. | reverse complement strand
GGCTGTCGGCGCCCAGATCGTCGATGAAGCTCGCTTCCTCGGTGACCTTGTCGGCTTCGACGCCCAGATGTTCGACGACGATCTTTTTAACCTTTTCGGCCGAATCGCTCATGCACAGTTCCTTTTTTCTGACTATGTCGTGAATGTTGAAAATTGCCCTAGTGCCCGGGGGCGGGGCTGGCAAGAGGTCTGGCGTCGGCCGATCGGCGAAGCGCCGCGTCGACCAGCCTTTCCTCTGCAGCGCTATAGGCCGACCGTGTCCCTTTCTGCCCCTCCGGCACCTGCGTGACGAAATAGGCAATGCCATCGCCGCCTTCAAGGTCGAACCACAAACCCGACCGCAAACCATAGGCATCGCCCGAATGGCCAAGGCGCAGCCGCCCGTCACCGAACAGGTCGTCGCGGCATCCCGGATTCTTCAGCGCCGCGCCGCCCGTACTGTGCATGGCCACGCCATATTCGCAGAAGAAACCGCCGGTGCCCTCACCGCTCGTCGGCCGGACCGCCGCCATCGCCTCCAGCCGGGCAAGGCTCTCGGCTTTCAGGAAGCCCTCGCCGCGGCGCAGCAGCATCACCCCGATGCGTGCGAGCCCGTTCGCCGAAATGCGCAGCCCGCCCTGCGGGCTGAACCCCGCGCCGTGCCGCCCGAGCCGATAGCTCGCGACGTCGCAGCTGCCGTCGGTTGCGGGAACGACGGGGCAGGCCGGGCGCTGCCCCTTGAGGTCGTCGCGCACGGCGCTGCCGTCGGCGTCATAAAGCACCACGGCACGCGCAACCGCCGCATCGCTGCAGGTCGGCCAGTTGAAACAGGCATCGAGGCCGAGCGGACGAAGGACCAGCCGCGCCATCGCCGCGTCGAACCGCTCGCCGGTCGCGCCCTCGATCACGGCCGCGACCACGGGATAGTTGAAATTGGCATAAGCGAAATCGCCGCCGGGCGCGCGCGCAGCGTCCCACGCGGCGGGATCGCGAAGCGCGGTTTCGAGGTCGGCGCCCAGCGGCAGCGCATAATCGGTGTCGTCGTTCAGCCCCGAACGATGGCCGAGCAGCTGCGCGAGGCTGATCGGCCGATCCGGCCAGGCGGGATGGCGGAGCCGCCAGCCGAGATAGTCCGATACATCGCGATCGAGATCGAGGCGCCCGGCCTCGACGAGCCGCAGCACGCCCAGAGCCACGACCAGTTTCGAAACCGACGCGACGCGGACCGGATCGTCGGGGCCGATCGGCCTGCCGCTTGCCCGATCGGCAAGGCCGGCGGCAACGCGCGTTTCGACCCTTCCGTCGCGATCGAAATGCACAGCGACCGCCGCAGGCGGCGGCGATGCGGCGACGGTCAGCAGGGCCAGAGCGGAGAACATGGCGCCACCCTGCGCGGCATGCCGCACGCGGTCAAGCGGCGCCTGGAGCATGATCATTTTTGAATGAATCGTCATCCCGGCGAAGGCCGGGATGACGAAATAGAAAGCGATGCTTCAGTCTAACCCGATCAGGCTCTAGGAGCCGGATTTGGCGACAACCCCCGATTCGCGCAGCGCCGCCGACGCGCGCTGGATCACCACCGGGGTGATCATGAAGCGGCCGAGCACGCGTTCGGGCGATGCATCGGCCGGCTGGCGCGTATAGGCAAGCAGGCGCTGCCATTGCGCACGCCCCGCCGCGACCTGCCCCTGCCGCGCGAGCACGATCGCGCGCACCATCATATATTGCGGCTCCATATTGCTCGGCGACGGCATCTGTTCGAGGATCTTGCGCGCCGCGTCCTGCTCGCCGCGCTGCGACAGGACAAAGGCCAGCGTGACCGCCGGGACGCCGGGGTAGGAGGAATCGAGCTGCAACGACCGCCGGAGCAGCACCTCGCCCTCGGCCCCTTGCCCGCAGGTCAGTTTGAACAGGCCAAGAAAGCCCGACATGTCGGCATCATAGGGGTTGAGCGCGATCGCGGCGTCGCCCATCGCATTGCCGCCCGCGCAATTGCCCGCATAGAAATTGGCGCGCGCCATCGCAAACAGGCCCGCCGACGAATTGGGACTATTGTCATAGGCGCGCAGCGCGAGCGCGCGGGCTTCGGCCAGCGCCTCGCGCCCCGCGGCGGTCAGGCGCTGCGGCTGCCAGTCGCCATAGCGCACGAGCGACAGTGCGGCCAGCGCTACCGGGTCGCGCGGGTTCGCCTTGATTGTCGAACGCAGGCAGGCATCGACCTGGCTCGCCGTCACGGCGCTCCGCATCTGGCGCATCCGGTTGAACTGCGCGAGGCACGGATAGCCCGGCGCAAAATTGTCGGGCTGGCGCTGGACCTGGTCACGCGCGATCACCCCGTAATCGCCCGCGATCTGCGCGATCAACGGTTCGATCGCGGTGAATTCGGGGATATCGTCGCCTGTGAGGCGCAGCTGCTGCGACCAGATGGCCCGCTGGTCCGCCACCCGGTTGAGGACGAGCGTAATGTCGGCGGCACCCTCGATCGTGCGGACGATCGAGGTATCGAGCCGGTAGTCGCCGGTTCGCGCAGTCGTGCTGCCGGGCGCTTTCGAACTCAGCAGGTCGACCAGGTCGAAGCGGCGCAGCCCGTCGCGGAGCTTTCCGTCGAGCGCGCGTGCCAGCGCTCGCGATAGCGGCTGAGTGCCCGCAGCGGGCGGGCTGACCTCGAGCAACGGCACGGGAACCGGATCGCCGACGAACAGCCGGCCCGCCTCGCCGCGAAGCGTCCACAGCGCGAAGAGCGCGAGCGCGAGGAGGATCAGTACGACGATCCAGCGGCCGAAATGGGGGCCCTGCCGGCGGCGCGATGCAACCGCGGGCGAGCGCGTCGCGCCGGCCGAGGGCGGCGATGCCTTGACGTCATCGCTGCCTTCGGCGTCGCCCGGCGCCCGCGACGCCGGCGGGGTCGAGCGATATTGCACGACGACCTCATAGCTCCCCTGCGGCACGCGCAGGCGGTGCACCCACGGCGTGTCGGCATAATAGCGGTCGAGCAGGCTTCGCAATCGCCCGACCATGACGCGCGGATAGCTGTCGACGGCGGGGTCGAAATCCTCGCTGCGGCCGAGCGCCTCGGTCGCGATCGCATAGGCCTTGGGCGAGCTGCGTCCGCCGCGAAGCCGATGTTCGACAAGGAATTGCAGCAAGCGCGACAGGACCGGCGAACGGGTGAACATCGGGGAATCGAGCAGCTTCCCGAGTTCTTCGGCGATGATCCGGTCGACGTCGCCGGAATCTTGTGTCTCGTTCGCTTTCGCCTGGTCCATGCCACCCTCGAATTCGCCCTGGCGGGCGGTGCGGTAGATACGCCAATCGGCCGGCGCGACCACCCGTTGTTACTTTGACGTAACGGTAACAAGACAGCCTTGGGCCATATCAGAAGAAAATCGCCGCGCCAATCGGCGAGGAAAAAGGCGAAAGCCGGTTAAGAATTGGTTATCAAATGGCAACATGATGGCATGTGACCCCTTGTAACTGCCCCGTTTTCGAAACTGTGGCATTCTTTCCGTATCGCGCCGTCCTGTGTGATGACGCGGTGTGGAGCCAAAAGGCGAATGGTGCGAGCTGGTCCCTGGCACCCTTCGATCCCCCTCAGGCTTCATTTCAAGACTTCGCCGGGCGGCCCGACAGCCCCACCTGTTCTGCCGCCCGGCAAGTCGACTGCCCCCCTCGCCTCGCCCACCCCGCAACACTGCCCCGGGCGCATCGACGTTGATGCTTGCCCAGACGCGCGCCGCGGTCGAGCCAGCTCCCGAATTCAGGCGGGGCCGATACGAAAGGCGCAGAGCTTGTTGCCATCGAGGTCGCGGAAATAGGCGCCGTAAAAGGCCCGCTCGCCCTCGTCGCCGCGCACGCCCGGCGCACCCTCGCACGTCCCGCCGAGTTCGAGCGCCTTCGCGTGCAGCGCATCGACCTTCGCGCGCTCGTCGACGACGATCGCGGCCATATGCCCGTTGCCACGGTTCGCAGGCTGGCCGTCATAGGGCCGCGTCACCGCGATCCCCGGCTGGCCCCAGCCCGTCGCATAGAGGGTGAAGCCGTTCGCCTCCGTATCCGGCATCCGCATCAGTTCGCTCGCGCCGATCGTGCCGAGCAGCGCCGCGTAAAAGGCGCGCGCGCGTTCGAGATCGTCGGTTCCCATTGTGATATAGCCGAGCATCCACTCCCCCCTTCATCCCGTTTGTCTCGCAGTCCTTGCAGCCTAATGGAAAGGGGCGCCAGTTTCCACTGACGCCCCCTGTCGTTCATCGAAAAGCCGCGCGCTCAGGTCGTGGTCGCGCTCTTGCACGGACCGGTGTGGGTGCTGGTCATCTGCATGACCATCTCCATGTCGCCGCCGGTCGGAACCTTGCCCTTGGTCGTGATCGTGACGTCGGTCTTCTTGGCTTCCATCGTGCCGTTCATCGCCATGTCGACGGTCTGGCCGTTCGCGGTGCAGGTGCCCGCAACGTCGATCTTGCCGCCCGCGACGTCCTTCTTCGACCATTTGCACTCGCCGCCGTTGCCCGGGCCCTTGGCCAGCTCGGCCGCGATGTCTTCCTTGTCGACCTGCTCCTGCGTGAAGCACTGCTCCATGCCGCTGGCGCCTTGCATCATCTTCGCCATGCCGTCCTTCATCTCGGCCGGCATGCCGGGAACTTCGAACTTCACCAGCTTGACGTCGGTCTTCCAGTTGCCCGCCTCGCGCTTCACCGTGCCGCCGGCATTTTCACTCTTGCCGCTGCAACCCGCCACTGCGACCAGCGCGCCGATCGCCGCTACCGTCAGAAATTTCTTCATACCCTGTCTCCTGTGACTTCTGTTTGGGGGATATTGTGATTCATTCGATTGTGCGCCCACGCCATCGATACCATATTGGTGGCAATGGCAATTCAGATTCGTACATCGCTCGACGAAATCGACACGGCGGAGGACTATGTCCCGCACCGCCCGGCCCGCCCCGACAAGGTCGAAGGCGGCAAGCGATTCGAACTGGTTAGCGACTATCAGCCCGCCGGCGACCAGCCGACCGCGATCCGGGAACTGGTCGAAACGGCGCTCGATGGCGAGCGCGACCAGGTGCTGCTCGGCGTCACCGGGTCGGGCAAGACTTTCACCATGGCGAAGGTGATCGAGGAATTGCAGCGCCCCGCGCTTATCCTCGCCCCGAACAAGATCCTCGCGGCGCAGCTCTATGGCGAGTTCAAGAGCTTTTTCCCGAACAATGCGGTCGAATATTTCGTCAGCTATTACGACTATTACCAGCCCGAGGCCTATGTGCCGCGGTCGGACACCTATATCGAGAAGGAAAGCTCGGTAAACGAGGCGATCGACCGCATGCGCCACTCGGCGACGCGCGCGCTGCTCGAACGCGACGACGTGATCATCGTCGCCTCGGTGTCGTGCCTCTACGGCATCGGCTCGGTCGAGACCTACTCCGCGATGATCTTCGACCTAAAGAAGGGCCAGGTCGCCGACAGCCGCGAGATCATCCGCAAGCTCGTCGCGCTGCAATACAAGCGCAACGACCAGGCCTTTGCGCGCGGCAATTTCCGCGTCCGCGGCGACAGCCTCGAAATCTTCCCCTCGCACTATGAGGATATGGCGTGGCGCGTCAGCTTCTTCGGCGACGAGATCGAGGAGATCACCGAGTTCGATCCGCTCACCGGCAAGAAGATCGCGAGCCTCAATTACGTCCACGTCTATGCGAACAGCCACTATGTCACCCCGGGCCCGACGCTCAAGCAGGCGACCGAGGCGATCCGCCACGAGCTCGCCGAGCGCCTCAAGGAGCTCGAGGCCGAGGGCCGCCTCCTCGAGGCCCAGCGGCTCGAACAGCGCACCAATTTCGACCTTGAGATGATCGCCGCCACGGGCAGCTGCGCGGGCATCGAGAATTACAGCCGCTTCCTGACCGGCCGCCTCCCCGGCGAGCCGCCGCCGACCCTGTTCGAATATCTCCCCGACAACGCCCTGCTCTTCGTCGACGAGAGCCACCAGACGATCCCGCAGATCGGCGCGATGTCGAAGGGCGACCATCGCCGCAAGATCACGCTGGCCGAATATGGCTTCCGCCTGCCGAGCTGCATCGACAACCGCCCCTTGCGCTTTTCCGAATGGGATCTGATGCGCCCGCAGACGGTGAGCGTCTCGGCGACACCGGGCACATGGGAGATGGACCGCACGCAGGGCGTCTTCGCCGAACAGGTCATCCGCCCCACCGGCCTCATCGACCCGCCGGTCGAGATCAAGCCGGTCGAGGAACAGGTCGACGACCTGATCGCCGAGGCGAAGAAGACCGCCGCGGCGGGCTACCGCACGCTCGTCACGACGCTGACGAAGCGCATGGCGGAGGATCTCACCGAATTCCTCCACGAAGCCGGCCTCAAGGTCCGCTACATGCACTCCGACGTCGAGACACTCGAACGCATCGAGATCATCCGCGACCTCCGCCTCGGCGTGTTCGACGTGCTCGTCGGCATCAACCTGCTGCGCGAAGGGCTCGACATTCCCGAATGCGGGCTCGTCGCGATCCTCGACGCCGACAAGGAAGGCTTCCTGCGCAGCGAGACGAGCCTCGTCCAGACGATCGGCCGCGCCGCGCGCAACGTCGACGGCCGCGTCATCCTCTACGCCGACCGCATCACCGGCAGCATGGAACGCGCGCTGCGCGAAACCGACCGCCGCCGTGCCAAGCAGCAGGCCTATAACGAAGAGCATGGCATCACGCCGACGACGATCAAGCGCAACATCGGCGACATCATCGCGCATGTCGCATCGAAGGACGGCGTGACGATCGACATCGACGAGGACAAGCCGGCGCACATGGTCGGCCACAACCTCCGCGCCTATATCCAGGAGCTCGAAAAGAAGATGCGCGACGCCGCCGCCGACCTCGAATTCGAGGAAGCCGGCCGCCTGCGCGACGAAATCCGCAAGCTCGAGGCCGACGAGCTCGGCCTCCCCCCCGACGAACAGGTCGCGCCGCGCGTGGGGCGCTCGAACGAAGGCAAGCCGGGGACGAGGAAGGGGCGCTTCGGGAAGCAGAGCAAGACCAAGTGGGGGCGGTAAGCTTGTCCAATTCGGGTCGATTTGTGGGCAGCACATCTAGCTGACGGCGGTAACGCGCAGCAAAGTGGAGCGGCAAGCCATCCGGCGAAAGGATGATCGCCGTGACTGAGCCAATTGACAAACCTCCACTTGTCCTCTATAAAGGACAAAATATTGAAATCAGGCAAACGCTGCTTTTCGGCAAATGGTTCCGCACCTTGCGGGACCGGCAGGGGCAGCTTCGTATCGCCGATCGCTTGAAGCGCTTTGCGTCCGGCCATGCGGGAGACACGAAACCGGTTGGCGATGGTGTGCATGAGCTGAGGCTTAATTTCGGGCCTGGATATCGCATCTATTATATGTGGTGCGCCAGTTCGCTTGTCCTGTTGCTGATTGGCGGCGACAAAGACAGCCAGGCACGCGACATCGCGAAGGCCAAGGCACTGGCGAAGGAAGCAGATGATGGGATTGAAGACGACACGCTTTGACCCGGCCGACTATATCGAAACGGCTGAAGACATCCGCTTTTACCTCGAAGCAGCGATGGAGGGTAACGACCCCAAACATATCGCGAGTGCCCTCGGCGACGTCGCGCGTTCGAAAGGTATGAGCGAAATCGCGCGCAAGACAGGGCTTGGCCGACAAGCGCTTTACAACGCGCTTTCGGAGAATGGTAATCCGACCCTCGAAACATTGACAGCCGTGCTCGACGCGCTCGGCCTCGAATTGTCGGTACAGCCCAAGAAAGCCGCCTGATACCTTCGACGAAACCCCGTTTGTAACCGACAAGTAACCTTGCCGCCTTCCCTTAGGCTGCTTAGGGTCCCGCGCGCAAACGGGGAGAAATATCAATGAAATCGGGTCTTTCGTTCATCGCCCTGGCGCTTGCCTTCGCCGCGCCCGCCGCGCTTCATGCGCAGGACAAGGCCGACGACAAGGCGAAGGCCGAAAAGCCCGCCGCCGACTACGAACCGCAGATTCGCACGACAAAGCTGTCGGGCACCTTCGGCGGCCAGCGGATCAACTATGCCGCGACGATCGGCGAGACGATCATCAGGAACAAGGATGGCGTGCCCGAGGTCGCGGTCGTCACCACCTCTTACGTCAAGGAACCGCGCGATCCCAGCCGGCCGATCACCTTCC
>CBJKNR010000143.1:0-8201 GCA_966417555.1 uncultured Sphingopyxis sp. | reverse complement strand
CCCCGCGCTGCGCCCGCCGCGCGATGACCTTCTACCGCCAGTTCGTCCGCGGTGCCTGTGTCACCACCTCGGCGCGTGCCGCCGAAATGGTGAAGCTGGTCGAGAACAGCTATCGCGACGTCAACATCGCCTTTGCCAACGAATTGTCGATGATGGCCGAGCATATGGGGGTCGACGTGTGGGAGGTCATCCGCCTCGCCAACCGCCACCCGCGCGTCAACATCCTCCAGCCCGGCCCCGGCGTCGGGGGCCATTGCATCGCGGTCGATCCCTGGTTCCTCGTCCATGGCGCGCCCGGGCACAGCCGGCTGATCCGCACCGCACGCGAAGTCAATCTCGCCAAGACCGCGCATGTGATCGGCGCCGCCGAAATGCTCGTGTCGCAGCACCCCGAGGCGCGCGTCGCCTGCCTCGGCCTCGCCTTCAAGCCCAACATCGACGATTTCCGCGAAAGCCCCGCGGTCGAGGTCGCCGCCGCGCTCGCGCGCCGCTTCGGAAAGCAGATCGGGATCGTCGAACCCTATGCCCGCGGCTTGCCGATGGAGTTCGCGGGAACCGGCGCCGAATTGATCGACCTCGACAGCGCGCTGGCCGGATGCGATCTGCTCATCGTCCTCGTCGATCATGACCTTTTCAAGTCGATCCCGATCGAGGAACGCGGCGACAAGATCGTCTATGACACGCGCGGTCTGTGGCTCGACCAGCCGAACGGCGGTAGCAATCGTTTGCATAGGGCCGCCTGACGCTCTTCGCTTGACGCTCCGGCAGCGCGCTCGCATCTGGGGCGCATGCTGACACGTCTCGAAACCATCGTCGTCGAAAAGCCCTGGGGCCGCACCGACATTCCCGCAGATTTCGGCGATTTCGAAGGCCGCCGGATCGGCGAGATCTGGTTCTCCAACCCCGCCGGCGACGACGCGCCGATCATGGTCAAATTCCTTTTCACATCGGAACGGCTTTCGATTCAGGTCCATCCCGACGACGAAGCCGCACAGGCCGCGGGCTTCCCGCGCGGCAAGGAGGAATGCTGGCTGATCCTCGACGCGCAGCCGGGCGCCGAACTCGGCGTCGGCCTCAATCGCGAAAGCAGCCGCAAGGAACTTCACGACGCCGCGCTCGACGGATCGATCGTCGATATGATCGATTGGCGCACGTCAAAAACGAACGATTTCGTCTATAATCAGGCGGGCACAATCCACGCGATCGGCGGCGGATTGACCGTCGTCGAGGTCCAGCAGAATGTCGACTGTACCTACCGCCTCTTCGACTACGGCCGCCCGCGCGAACTGCACCTCGACGAGGGACTCAAGGTCTCGAATCCCGGTCCCGTCCACGACCCGCGCGACACCGTTGTCGACCCCCACGCGAACCGCATGCTCGTGAGCGGTCCGCATTTCTACCTCGCGCAGCTCGCCGCGCCCATCGATCCCGCGCTGCTCGAACAGACGACCGGCGAACTGACCTTCGTGCCGCTTTCAGGCGGCTGCCGCGTCGCGGGCGAAACCGTCGCCCTCGGCGAGGCAGTACTGCTTACCGATCCGTCGGCGATCGAGATCGACCGGGGAAGCCGCGCGCTCCTGACCTGGCCGGCCTGAACCAAATCCGCCTTCCCCTTGCGGGGCACGGACCCATCGCCCATATCCCGCGCCATGACCAATCCCCATGCACAAAGTGCCGCGCCCTGGCACGGAACTACCATCCTTTCCGCCCGCAGCCCCGACAAGGTCGTCATCATTGGCGACGGCCAGGTGTCGATGGGCCAGACGGTGATGAAGCCCAACGCCCGCAAGGTCCGCCGCCTGCACGACGGTTGCGTCATCGGCGGCTTCGCCGGCGCGACCGCCGACGCCTTCACCCTTTTCGAACGCCTCGAAGCCAAGCTCGAACGCCACAACGGCCAGTTGCTCCGCGCGGCTGTCGAGCTTGCCAAGGACTGGCGCACCGACAAATATCTCCGCAACCTCGAGGCGATGATGATCGTCGCCGACAGGGAAGTGACGCTCGTCATCACCGGTAACGGCGACGTGCTTGAACCCAAAGGCGGCATCGCCGCGATCGGTTCGGGCGGCAACTTCGCCCTCTCGGCGGCGCGTGCGCTCGTCGATTATGAAAAGGATCCGGAAGTGCTGGTAAAGAAGGCGATGGAAGTCGCCGCCGACATCTGCGTCTACACCAACGACCAGTTCACCTCCGAAACGATTGAAATCCGGAAATAAGAATGAACAAGGATCTGACTCCGAAGGCGATCGTCGCCGCGCTCGACACGCACATCATCGGCCAGAACGCCGCAAAGCGTGCGGTCGCCGTCGCGCTTCGCAACCGCTGGCGCCGCCAACAGCTCGCGCCCGACCTGCGCGACGAGGTGAGCCCCAAGAATATCCTGATGATCGGCCCCACGGGCTGCGGCAAGACCGAAATCTCGCGCCGCCTCGCCAAGCTCGCCGATGCGCCCTTCATCAAGGTCGAGGCGACGAAGTTCACCGAGGTCGGCTATGTCGGCCGCGACGTCGAACAGATCGCGCGCGACCTTGTCGAGGAAGCCGTGCGGCTCGAAAAGGACCGCCGCCGCGAAGCCGTGCGCGGCGCTGCCGAGGACGCCGCGATGGAGCGGCTGCTCGACGCGCTCACCGGCAAAGGCGCCAGCGAGGCGACGCGCGAAAGCTTCCGCCAGCGCTTCCGCGACAATCACCTCGTCGACAGCGAGGTCGAGATCGAAGTCAGCGACGCGCCGTCGATGCCGTTCGAGCTTCCCGGCCAGCCCGGCCAAGTCGGCATGATCAACCTCTCCGACATGCTCGGCAAGGCGCTCGGCGGCGGCCCCAAGAAGCGCCGCCGCATGAAGGCGATGGAGGCATGGAAACGCCTGCTCGAAGAGGAACAGGACAAGCGCCTCGACCAGGACGATGTCGCGCGCGTCGCACTCGCCGACGCCGAGGCGAACGGGATCGTCTTCCTTGATGAGATTGACAAGATCGCCGTCAGCGACGTCCGCGGCGGCTCGGTGAGCCGCGAGGGCGTCCAGCGCGACCTGCTGCCGCTGATCGAGGGGACCACCGTCGCCACCAAATATGGCCCGATGAAGACCGATCATATTCTCTTCATCGCGAGCGGCGCCTTTCATGTCGCGAAGCCCAGCGACCTGCTCCCCGAACTGCAGGGCCGTCTGCCGATCCGCGTCGAACTTGGCGCGCTGACCGAAGCGGATTTCGTCCGTATCCTGAGCGAAACCAAGGCGGGTCTGCCCGAACAATATGCCGCACTGCTCTGCACCGAGGGCGTGACGCTGAACTTCACCGACGATGCAATCGCGCGCGTCGCGAAGCTCGCGGCCGAGGTCAACGAGAAGGTCGAGAATATCGGCGCGCGCCGCCTTCAGACGATCATGGAACGGCTGGTCGAGGAAATCAGCTTCACCGCCGAGGATGCCCCCGGCACGACGCTCGACATCGACGCCGCCTATGTCGACAAGCAGCTCGCCGACGTCGTCGGCGACACCGACCTCAGCAAATATGTCCTGTAACCGCCTGTAGGTGGCGAGCCTGCTGTTACCTCTCTGGTCGTATCAGGCAGCCTCGATGACGAAAATGTCGCCGTTGGCCGAAAGAATGTAGAGGTTGCGAGCGCTATCTTCGCCGAAAGCGGCGGCGGGGCCAGCGGCATCAAGGCTCGGCATCCGGAGAGGCCCACCCTTCAGCCTACCGCCAACGACGGGAAATCCCATATATTCCGCCGTGTAGTTCACCGCGGGCGGGCGCCCGATCATGTAATGGCCCTGAAGTGCTTCCACGCTTCCGCGATACACATAGCCACCGACAAAGGCGGCATCGCCACGCCGCGGCGCGGCCAATCCAAACCGGAATTGCGTCTCCGGATAGCGAAGCGAATCGGCTATCGGCGGATACACGATTGCGCGCGACGCCCGGTAGGGCGAATAATTGGCCCCGGCATCCTCGGGGCGCACCAGGTTCAGCTCGCTCTGGTAAAAACCGGGAGCAATGTTCTCGCCATAGTCCTTCACCCACAAATGGCCGCTGTAGGAGTCGAAGGTGATCATGCGGGGATGCAGGACGCCAAGGACCCAGATTTCGGGCGCGCCGCCTGCGGCAGCAAGGGGATTGCCTGTCGGGATCGCATAGTCGCGCAGATCGTCGCCGGGAAAGGCATCGCTGGCGACATCGATCCGCAAGATCTTGCCAAGGAGGTCGTTCGGATTTTCGCCTTTTTCTGTGCCGGCGCCGGTGCCGATGTAGAGGAAACCATCGGGCCCGAAGGTGATCGAACCGCCTACCAGCAGATCATTGGGGCTGGGAACGCTCAGGATGACATCGGCCGACGCGGGGTCGATCTGATCCTTGTTTTGCGGGAAGGTCCGGTAACGCCGTACCTCGAGATTGCCGGCGGGAGTATTCAGGGCGACATAGACCCGACCGCTTTGCGCGAAGTCACGTGCCGGAACCAGCCCGATCAGCCCGCGATCGCCATCGACGGCAATTTCCGCGGAAACGTCCATAAAGGGCGTATTGGCGATCATGCCGTTGCCGGTTGTCAACAGATGCACCTGCCCGGTCTTTTCCGACACGAGCACCCGCGCCGTATCGCCCGGTATCGCAACAAGATTGGTCAGCGTGTCGAAACCACCGGCGACCTTGCGGATGCCATAGGCCCCGCCTGCGACGTTTGTTATCGCGATATCGACCAGCTGCCTGGCGCTCGCCTTCCCGTCCGAAACCGAGATTTCCACGGTGTAGATATTGTCGGCATTGGCGTCCGCCGGGGCTTCAAAATCGACCGGACCACGAAAGGACATTGCTCCTGCCGCGCTGATCCGGAGAAGGGCGGCGTCGGGACCGCCGGAAATGACATAGGACAGCGGATCATTGTCGGCATCGGTTGCGGTAGCCGTAAATACCGTGCCGGTCATATTCTCGGGAACCGAGGCATTGCCCCGGGCCTGTATCGTCGGGGGTTGATTGGTCTGGGGCGGCGGCGCGTCGTCCCCTCCCCCGCCGCAGCCGGCCAGGGCGAGAAGCGAGGCGTAGCCGAGTTTCCGGAAACGTGCAGATAATGTCTCATTATTTGACATGATCGTCCCTCAACCCTTGATCCGGTAATTCATGTCGAATCTGGCAAGATCAACCCTTGGACAATCAAGGCTACAGGAATCAGAAAATGTAATCAATCAAATATGTTATGCTTAACAGCGTGAGGCATGGATGCTTCTCTCTTGTTGCATTTCCTTCATTTTGTTCCAGCCCGGCAGCGCGACAAACTTTCCATGGCGGCCCGATACTTCCGGCACGTGACAATATCGCCGCGCCCGCGAAGGTCCGAACAACCGGCCGGATGCCGACCGAAACACAGACGGCGCTCCACCCAACAGTCTCGAATCTGCATCTTTTCAGCCGGACGTTTACCGAACTTCATTTGACTTTCGCGCGCTGCCAATGCGATGAACGCCGGGCACGGTCGAACTGGGTCAAACGGCCGGCACGGAGACAGCAATGACGGATGAGGACGTCGCCCCGGAGCAGGGCGAGCTGGCGATCACGCGCACCGGCGACCGGCTTCGGCTGGCGCGCGAGGCAGCGGGTCTGTCGCTCGCCGATGTGGCGACGCGGACGCGCATCACGCAGCGTCACCTCGCCGCGATAGAAAGGTCGGATTTCTCGGAACTTCCGGGCCGGACTTACGTCACCGGCTTCGCGCGCGCCTACGCCCGTGCCGTCGACCTGCCCGAGGCCGAAATCGGCGCTGCGGTTCGCCAGGAGCTCGAAGAGGACGCCTATGGATCGCGTCCGCTTTATGAGGCCTATGAGCCGACCGATCCCGCGCGCCTGCCGACCGCCCGGCTGACCTGGACGCTCGTCATCGTCACCCTTTTGCTCGCTTCGGCCTATGGCGTCTGGCGTTTCCTGTCGGTCGAGCCCGACGAGGCGCTGATCGCCGCACAGAACCGCGCCGCCGACGCGTCGGAAGCGCCGCAAAGCGATGTCGCGGCCACGCCAGCGACCAAGGCCGGCGCCGGCACCGTCGCGGCGAACGCGCCCGTCGTACTGACCGGCCTTTCGGAAGTGTGGATCGGATTCGACGATGCGCAGGGCAAGACCGAGAATTGGCGCACGCTCGAAGCTGGCGAAACCTATCAGGTGCCGCCTGAATATGTTGAGCAGTTCACGCTGCGCACAAGCATCCCGCAGGCGCTGAAAGTCACGGTCGGCGGGCGCGACGTCGGATCGATCGGGCCGGCCGACACGCTGGTCAAGGGCGTCTCGCTGAAGCCGGCCGATCTTGTGGCGCGCACCGAAGCCGGCGGGACGAGCGGCACAGCCGCCCCCGCCGTGGGGCCGCGCCCCAGGGGCTAAGCACCGGTCCGCCGGGCTGGCTGACGCCGCAGTGCGCCGAAATGGATTTGCGCTGCGGCGCTTTGCCGCGTTATGGACGGCAAAACTGGTTAATGATTGAGGACCTAACGGCAGATGATGATGCGTCAGATCACTTTCCTCGGAGCAGCGACGATCGCGCTCGTCGCGACCACCATGCCCGCGGCAGCGCAGGACAATACGATCGGCAAGCGCGTCGAACGGCTCGAAAAGGAAATGCGCGCGGTCCAGCGTTCGGTTTTCCCCGGGGGCAGCCCGACCTTCTTCGAAGGCGAGATTGCACCCGACAACACGCCGGGCGAGCGGTCGCGCACCAATGCCCCCGTAATCGACCTGACGGCGCGGGTCGATGCGCTCGAATCGCAGTTGCAGGCACTGACCGGACAGACCGAGCAGAATGCATTCCAGCTGCGCGAACTCGAAAAACAGTTTACCGCCTACAAGGCCGAGATGGACAAGCGCTTTGCCGATCCGGCAGCGGCGGCAGCGCCCACCGCGACGCCGGCGAGCCTCGCACCGGTGGTCAAGCCCCCCGCGACGACGCCCACGGCAACCGCCGCGCCGGTAAAAAAGCCGGCAACCACGCCGGCGGCCAAACCCGCGACGACTGACGCCGCGCGGCTCGCGCTGGTCAAGAAGGTCGAGGTTCCGGCAAGCGGCAACGAGACCAAGGACGCCTATGATTATGGCTATCGGCTGTGGGAAGCCAAACTCTATCCCGAAGCACAGGCGCAGCTGAAGACCGTCGTGACCAAATGGCCGAAGAGCAGCCAGGCGAGCTTCGCGCAGAACCTGCTCGGTCGCGCCTATCTCGACGAAGGCAAACCGAGCCTTGCGGCGGTCGCCTTCTACAATAATTACAAGGACCGCCCGAGCGGTGCGCGCGTGCCGCACCGCCTGATGTGTATGGGCGTCTCGTTCGCCCAGCCCGGCCACAAAGCCCACGAGTGTAAGGCGTTCCGCGAACTCGACGAAGTCTATGGCGACAAGGCGCCGCAGGATGTCCGGACCGATGCAGCCGCCGCAAAAGCAAAAGCAGGCTGCTGACCGCGACGTCGCCGGCAGGCTCGCCGGCGACCTCCTCGCGCTTCTGGGGCCGGACTGGCATCGCCTTCACTATGGCGTCGCCGTTTCGGGCGGCCCCGACAGCATGGCGCTCCTCTGGCTGATGGCGTCGCTGCTGCCCGGACAGGTCTGGGCGGCTACCGTCGACCATGGGCTGCGCCGGGGCTCGGACGAAGAAGCACGCATGGTCGCGGGCTTTTGCGAGCGCGAACATATTCCGCATTCGACGCTGCGTCCGCCCGTGCCGATCAAGGGATCGCAACAGGCGGCGGCGCGTACCGAGCGCTATCGCCTGCTCGATCAATGGCGAGAGGCGAATGCGCTCAATCATATCGTCACCGCGCATCACGCCGACGACCAGCTCGAGACGATCGTGATGCGGCTCAATCGGGCGAGCGGCGTCGGCGGCCTTGCCGCGATCCGGGCAAAGAATGGCGCGATCCTGCGCCCGATCCTTCACTGGCGCCGCCGCGAACTCGTCCACCTCGCATTCGAAAACGACCTGCCTTTCGTGGACGATCCGTCGAACAGCGACAACCGCTTCGATCGCGCGCGCCTGCGCCACGCACTGCAGTCGCAGACCGCGCTCGATCCCGTCGCCGCCGCGAAGTCGGCGGCGTGGCTCGCCGAGGCCGACGAGGCGCTCGACTGGGCGGTCGAGCGGCTGATCGCGGCATGGCCCGATGCGTCGGATATCGCGGTGATCCGCAATGACGACTATCCACCCGAGATGTTCCGCCGCATCGTGGCGCTGCG
>CBJKNR010000142.1:0-8218 GCA_966417555.1 uncultured Sphingopyxis sp. | reverse complement strand
ACGCCTACGCGGTCACCGTTGAACTCGGATAGATCGAGATAGGCCTGCAGCCGCGGTTGCTCGGCGATCAGCCCGGCCTCGACGGCTTCGCGCAGCACCGTCGCCATCGCGATGTCGGCGACGGTGAATTCGCCGGTCAGATAGGGCTTGTCGCCGATCGCATCGTTCAGGCGGCCGAGCCGGCCCTGGATGAATTCGATCAGGCTCGGGCGGCGCAGTTTCGCCCATTCCTCGTCTTTTGCGAACAGGTCGACATTGCCCAGCTCGAACAGCATCGGCTCGACGCTGTTATAGGCGGCGAACAGCCAGGCGAGTGTGTTGGCGCGCGCCTGCGCGTCGCGGGGCATCAGCCGCGCGTCCTTCTCGGCGAGGTGGAGCAGGATCGCGCCGCTTTCGAACAGACGGATGCCGCCGTCATTGAGCACGGGTACCTGACCCCACGGCTGGAACAGGAAATGGTCGGCGGGGCGGTTGATCGCGCTGATCAGATGCTCCGAATAATCGAGGCCGATTTCCTCGCACGCCCAGCGCGGGCGCAGGTCGCGGACATAGCCGCGCGCGAAGTCGGGAACCCAGTCGAAGGCGGTGACTTCGAGTTTGCTGTCGGGGTTTACGGGCATGGCGGACTCCTCTCATCATCTTTTTTCGTCATCCCGGCGAACGCCGGGATCTCATCGCTGCAATTCTTCCGCTCCATCGAGATTCCGGCCTCCGCCGGAATGACGATGGGGGGCCGCGCTAGAATGACGGCGGCGGCGGCGCCTTGTCGTCGAGGAAGGGCGTGACCATCGCGGCGATGCCCGGCGCTTCGGCCATGATCCCGATGTGCGAGGTCGCGGGCAGGATCGCGAGCCGCGCCTTGGGCGCCGCGGTCATGAAACCTTGCAGGACGGTGGGAAGGTCGTAGCCGCCGCGCAATCTGAACAGCGCGATCGTATGTTCCAGCGTCGTGCCGTCGTTGTCGCCGGCGATCACCATCGTCTTGCCCTTGATCGCGCGGATCTGGTCTTCGGGCCAGGCGAAGTCGGCGGCGTCGAGCGCCTTGATCTCGGCAACCAGCGTCGGAAACGCCTCGGGCGTCGGCGACATCTTCTTGTACTCGCTCTCCATCGGCGACCCGGCGAAGATTTCGGGGGTCAACTTGGCGATGCTTTTGATCAGTTCGGGCGGCATGCCGTCGAGCCGGTAGGCGCCCGAAATGATGACCTGCTTGCCGGTCCGTTCGGGGTGGAGCATCGCGAGGCGCAGCGCGGTCGCCGCGCCCATCGAATAGCCGAGCACATCGGCCTTTTCGACCTTCAGCGCCGCGAGGACGCCGGCCGCGTCATTGGCCATCCGGTCATAGCTGAGACCGCCCGGCGCGTCGCCGGTGCGGCCGTGGCCGCGCGCATCGATGGCGATCACCGGCCGGCTCGCGGCAAGCGGCGCGATCAGCGGCGCCATTGCATCGCCCGACATGAAGGCGCCGTGCAGAACGAGCAATGGCGTGCGGCCCGAGGCGAGGTCGCCATGGACCTGGTAATAGATGCGCGCGCCGTCGACGTTGGCATGACCGGTCCTGGCAGCAGCGGCGGCGGCAATCGGCGCCTGTGTCTGGGCGTGGAGCGGCGCTGCGGTGAGCGAGGTCGCTGCGGCAAGCAAGGCCAGAACGATGGCCGAACCGGGCGTGCGG
This sequence comes from uncultured Sphingopyxis sp., assembly GCA_966417555.1. GTDB lineage: Bacteria > Pseudomonadota > Alphaproteobacteria > Sphingomonadales > Sphingomonadaceae > Sphingopyxis. The sequence goes on along the minus strand of CBJKNR010000142.1, from coordinate 6,546 downwards.
CGATCGAAGGAGGGGAGGGCGGGAAGATATGCCATGGGAATCTGTCCTCGTGTTCTTTTGACGGAACCTAGGTCCGTTTGCCTTTGAAATAAGCGACGATTGACATCGCGTGGCCGTGGCCGAGTTCGAAATCGCGCTTCAGCCAGTCGATGATCGCGCCGGGCTTGACCCCGGGGGCAAGGCCGCTCTCGTCGGCGAGGCCCTTGTCGATCGCGATGGCTTTCAGCGCGTCGGCCGATTTGCCGGTCCTGGTTTCGACATTGTCGAGATAGGCCTGAAAGCTCATGCGGCCGCTCCTGCCCGCAGCGGGATCATCGCGCGGACGCGCGGATCGCGCAGCCACAGGCCGCCCCACAGCATCAGGCCCAGATAGACGCCGAACAGGATGTGGCTGAACAGCGGGCTGCCGATGCGCACATGCGTGGCGACCGCCCCGCCGAGATAGGCGGTGATCAGGATCGCGCCGAGGATGGCGGTGCGCGGCCAGATATAGAGAAGGGTCGGGATCAGCAGCAGCGTGCCGAGCATGACCATGGTCGGAACGTCGAGCGGCCATCCGAGATCGGGCGGGCTGTATTTGATCGCGGTTCCGGGCGACACCAGCTTGAGCCCGGCGTCGAAGAGGAGGAAGAGGATCACGAGGCCGCTCAAGACGCGGCCGGCGATCAGCTGGCCTTTTCCGGGGGTTGTGTCGGTCATTCTCTTCCTCCTCCCTTATGGTCTTGTCAGGCCGTGGCTTCGGCGGGTTCGTCGGTCGGGATCGCGGCCGGGTCCATCCACATCACTTCCCAGATATGGCCGTCGGGATCCTCGAAGCTGCGGCCGTACATGAAGCCGAAATCCTGCGTCGGGGTCGGATCGGCCTTGCCGCCCGCCTTGACCGCCTTGTCGACCTGACCGTCGACCTCTTCGCGGCTGTCGGCCGAGACGCAGAGCAGAACCTGCGCCGTCGTGTGCGCGTCGGGGATCTTCTTCGACGTGAAGGTCGCCCATTTCTCATGCGTCAGCAGCATGACGTGGATCGAGCCTTCCTCGACGACCATGCACGCGGCGGTTTCGTCGGTGAAGGCGGGGTTATTCGCCGCGCCGACCGCTTCGTAAAAGGCTTTCGACTTGTCGAGGTCGGCGACCGGCAGGTTCACGAAAATCATCTGGGGCATCTCTTCTCTCCTTGGGGGTGGTGGTTGAAATCAGCGCGCGGGGGGCGCGGGGACAATTACGCGTCGCATCATGCCGCGCCTCCGCGCGCGAACAGCATCCGGACATAACGCTTCAGGTGCGTGACGGTGCCGCGCGCAATCGCCGGGTCGTTCGTCGTCTTCGCCAGGATGAAGGCGCCTTGCAGCACCGACTGGACATGCTGCGCGAGACCGATCGCGGTGACATCTTCGGGCGCGCCGTAAATGTCGATCGCCGCCTGGATGTCGGGGGCGAGCGCCTCGCAATAGGCGTTGATGCTCGCCTCGCACGCCGCGCGGATGCGGTCGCTCGTCGCATAGGCTTCCTGCACCATCGTGCCGACGAAGCAGGTGTAATCCTCGGTCGGCCCGTCGAGCATCGACAGGCGGAAATCGATATGGCCGAGCAGACGGTCGAGCGGGTCTTCGAGCTTCACATGCGGCGCGAGTTCGAACATCGGCCGCGCGCGCTCGGTCCAGCCCTCGGCCGCCGCGACCGCCAGCTCTTCCTTCGACGCGAAGTGATGGAAGAAGGCGCCCTTGGTCACCCCCGCCTCGGCGCAGATCTGGTCGACCGTCGTCGCCGAATAGCCCTGCCTCCGCACCGTCGCATGCGCCGCCGCGATCAGCGCCGCGCGGGCGTTGCCGCTCGGCCCGCGACCTCCCGCAGTACCGCCGCCCGCCGGGGGGACATCGCGGGCGGCGGCTGCGGGGACAGAAGGGGGCTGATTCGTCGTCATGCGAATCGACATACCGACTGGTTGGTATGTAGTCAAGCCCGCAATCGAGGTCACGCTCCGCGGCACTTTCGCCAACTTCCGAAAAAGACTCGACCTTCCCGTCCCTTCGCCTAAAGAGGACATCGGAACAAAGGGGGCACATCGTGCTGTTCCGGGGGGAATATGGTCGCAGTCGTCTCAACCACGGCCTATCTTGGCATCGAGGCCCGCGGGGTCGAGGTGCAGTGCCAGGTCACGCCGGGCGTGCCGCGCTTCGTCGTCGTCGGCCTGCCCGACAAGGCGGTCGGCGAAAGCCGCGAACGCGTCCGCGCCGCGATCGCCGCGATCGGGCTGTCGCTTCCGCCCAAGGTCATCACCGTCAACCTGTCGCCCGCCGACTTGCCGAAAGAGGGCTCGCACTACGACCTGCCGATCGCGCTCGCGCTCTTGGGCGCGATGGGGGTGATCGATGCCGAGACGCTCGCTTCTTATGTGGTCGTCGGCGAGCTCGGTCTCGACGGGCGGGTTGCGGCGTCGCCCGGGGTGCTGCTCGCCGCGATCCACGCGGGCAGCGCCGGGCTCGGGCTGATCTGCCCCGCCGCGCAGGGCCCCGAGGCGGCATGGGCGGGCAATGTCGAGGTGCTCGGCGCGCCCGACCTCCTTTCACTGCTCAACCATTTCCGGGGCAATGCCCCGCTGGCGCCGCCGGTGCCGGGCGAAGTCGACGAGCCCGTTCGCGCGGCCGACCTGCGTCAGGTAAAGGGGCAGGAAACCGCGAAGCGCGCGCTCGAAATCGCCGCCGCCGGCGCGCACAATCTGATGATGTCGGGGCCGCCGGGCGCCGGCAAGTCGCTGATGGCGGCGTGCATGCCGGGAATCCTGCCCGACCTCACCCCCGCCGAGGCGCTCGAGGTGTCGATGATCGCATCGGTCGCGGGAACGCTTGAGGGCGGGCGCCTCGTTCGGGCGCGCCCGTTCCGCGCCCCGCATCATTCGGCGTCGATGCCCGCGCTCGTCGGCGGGGGACTGCGCGTCCGTCCGGGCGAGGTCAGCCTCGCGCATCTCGGCGTACTGTTCCTCGACGAACTTCCCGAATTCCAGCGCGGCGTCCTCGATTCGCTGCGCCAGCCGCTCGAAACGGGCGAGGTCAGCGTCGCGCGCGCCAATGCGCATGTCACCTTCCCGGCGCGGGTCCAGCTCGTCGCGGCGATGAACCCGTGTCGCTGCGGCCACCTCGGCGACCCTGCCCTCGCCTGCAGCCGTGCGCCGCGCTGCGCCGCCGACTATCAGACAAAGCTCTCGGGGCCGCTGCTCGACCGCATCGACCTGCATGTCGAGGTGCAGGCGGTGAGCGCCGCCGACCTCGTCCTGCCGCCGCCCGCGGAAGGCAGCGCCGAGATTGCAGCGCGCGTCGCAGCGGCGCGCGATGTGCAGACCGCGCGCTACGCGGCACAGAAGGCGCGCACCAATGCCGAGATCGACGGGGAGTTGCTCGAGGCGGTGGCGACTCCCGACGAGGCAGGACGCAGGCTGCTCGCACAGGCGGCCGAGGCGATGCGGCTTTCGGCGCGGGGCTACACACGTATATTGCGCGTCGCGCGGACGATCGCCGACCTTGCGGGCGCTGAAACCGTCGGACGCATCCATATTGCCGAGGCCTTGAGCTATCGCCGGCAGACTCCGAGAAACTGATGGAGACGATTCGCTTCAGTGCAGACGTCATCGAATGGCGCGGGCCGGCGCCCTTCCTTTTCGCCGCCGTTCCCGACGAGCATGTCGGCACGATCCGTTATGCCGCGATGACGGCAAGCTATGGCTGGGGCGTGGTTCCGGTGGTCGCGGCCATCGGAGGCACCGAATTCGCGACCTCGCTGTTTCCGCGCGACGGGGGCTATTTGTTGCCCGTCAAACGCGCGGTGCAGAAAGCCGAGAGCATCGGCCCGGGCGACCGGATCGAGGTCGCCATGCGGGTCGGCCGCCTCGCCGCGCGCTGAACGGAGTTTGCCCGATGGCAAAGAATTCACAACCTATTGATGCGATACGGCAGCGATGACTGTGATGCGCGATCTGGGGGAAGCAGGGTGCAGCCGGCTTTGGCTCGGCTTGTCCGCCCTGATTCTCGCCCTGCTGGCGGTCCCGGCGCAGGGACGCGCGCTCGACGTCGAGCGGGACCTCTGCCATGCGGTGAGCGCCACGGCCCTGGACGATGCTGATCTGTCCAAGCTGCGCTTCTCGTGCCAGGGAAAGCCGGCAGGTTATCAGAAAAGCAGCCTTTGGCTTCGCACGGCACTCGACGGCGACATGCCGCGAAGAAATGTCGCGCTGATGGTTCATCTCTCGCGTTTCGACCGGCTTGCTGTCGGTTTTTCCTATTCCGACGGTGCGGCGCGCTGGCAACGCGTGCGCGCGGGCGATTATGGCTCGCATTGGCGCGCCGGCGGCCAGATCCTGTTCGAGGCGCCCGATCGGGCGGTTCCGCTGACCGCAGTGACGATGCGCTTTGACGGGCTTGCGGCGTATGAACTGGTGCGCGCGCGGATGCTGCCAAGGGGCGAGGCGGGTATGCAATCGGTGGGGGTGGCGGCAGCCGTTGGCGCGGCGCTGACGCTTCTGCTCGTCAGCTGCATCTACAGCCTCTCGCTCGCCTTTGCGGTCCGCCGGCAATATCTTGCCTGGCAAGCGGCCTGGGCAGGCACAATGTTGCTCTGGGGCGGCTTCTGGTCGCAGATGCCGCTTGCGCTTGCGCCGGGGATGGCGGGAACGTCGACCGCGCAGCTTTGTACCTTCCTCGCCTGCCTTGCGGTCGCGCTGGCGACACTGAGCGCAGTTTCTGCCATCGATCGGGGCGTGGCGCCGAAGGGGCTCAGGACAATCGCACTCGTCCTTGGGCTCGGCGTCGCTGCGGCGGGCGTCCCCCTTGCGCTTGTACGGAGCGGTAGCCTCGGCATCTTCGCCGACCTCCTCGGAATCGTCATCATCGCCGATCTGCTGGCCGTGACTCTCTATCTGGGGCGGGCGTGGCGGCGGGGATCGCTCGAGGCGCGCGATTTTCTCGGGGCATGGGGGCTGCCGATGGCGGTGCTGGGACTGATCCATGTCGTCGATGTCGAGGATGGCTTCTGGGGCGGCGGTTCGAAGCTCGTGGTGCTGGTGGCTGCGACCTGGCAGGCATTATGGCTCGCAGCTGCCGCGACACGCCGGACGGCACACCTGCGGGTCGAGCGCGACGATGCCCGCAATGCCGCTGCGCAGGCAAAGCAGCTCGCGCGGCGCGATCCGCTCACTGGCCTGCCCAACCGTCGCGGCTTCATTGAAAGCGTGACGCCGCTGCTCGAACGCGCCCGCGCCGACAATCTGCCGGCTGCGTTGCTGCTCGTCGATATCGACCGTTTCAAGTCGATCAACGACATTCATGGCCATGATGCCGGGGACGTCGTGCTCACCGGCATCGCGCGCCGTATCGAACGATGGGAAGGGCCGATGTGCACCGTGGCGCGGCTTGGTGGCGAGGAGTTCGGACTGCTGACGATCGGGATGGAAGGAATCATCCTTGCCCGCTTCGCCGAAAGTATCCGGCGCGGGATCGCAGCATGCGATCATAGCGAAGCGGTCGGTCAGCGCCTGGTTACCGCCAGTGTCGGCGTGGCCGAGGTGCAGCCTGCTTGCGATTTTCAGCAACTTTACCGGCTCGCCGATGAAGCCCTCTATGACGCGAAGCGCGGCGGGCGCAACAAGGTGGCCGTCCAGCGACATCAGGGCATCGGCGATGCGCCGCCATCCGGCCGCGAGGTCGCGATTTCCAGCTAGGGCCGCGCCGAAGCGCGGCCATGCGGTCAGAGGCCGGACGACGCCGACTTGTTCTCGATGACCTCAAGCGGGGGCGGGGCTTTCGCCGCGCCCGCGCCATGGCGGCGATGGCTGAGCTTGCCCTCGACCTTGCCGCCATTCTCGATCGTGATGTTTTCATAGGTCACATCGCCGGTGATCCGCGCCGTTGCGTGGACGATGAGCGTCTTCGCTTCGATCGCGCCGTCGAGCAGGCCAGCGATCTTCGCGGTTTCTGCGACCACCGAACCCTTGATCTCGCTCGCCTCGCCCTGGACGAGGTTGGCGCATTTGAGGTCGCCCTCGATCTTGCCGTCGACGTGCAGGTCGACACTCGCCACAACATTGCCGGTGACGAGGACGTCCGATCCGAGGATCGAGAAGGTTGTGTGACGTGCGCCCGTCGCCATCTTAGCGGGCACCGCGGCTGGCGGTGACGGCACCGACGCGCTGTCGGGCGTCGTCTTTGACTTCGAGAACATCGGCTTTGGCCTCCAGGAATCTGCGCGGGTTGACGGCTTCGCCATTCAGGCGGACTTCGAAATGCAGGTGGCTGCCGGTCGAGCGGCCGGTCGAGCCCATCCTGGCGATCTGCTGGCCGGCGGCGACCTGCGTGCCGACCTTGGTCGTGAAACCCGACAAGTGGGCATAGCGGGTCATGATGCCCTGGCCATGATCGACCTCGACGACATTGCCATATCCCGACTTCTGCCCGACGAAGCTGATGCGCCCCGGCGCGGCGGCGAGGATCGGGGTGCCGATCGGGCCGCGGAAGTCGAGACCGGCGTGCATCGCGCCCGCGCCGGTGAAGGGGTCGCTGCGAT
>CBJKNR010000141.1:0-8251 GCA_966417555.1 uncultured Sphingopyxis sp. | reverse complement strand
CCGGCCGCAACGTCGACATGGAGACCTTCACCCGCATCGTCTCCGGCCAGCCGGTGACGCTGGGGTCGCTCACTCTGGAGGGCCACCCCCATGCCGCATGACGTCCTGGTCGTCACCGAGGCCGACGCCATAGCTCCATCGGCCGTAACGCGACGACAGCGTCGCCTGCACGCCGCGGCTGCGATATTGCGCCGAGGTCGTATTGCCGAACTGGTTGCTCAGACAGCCGCCGCCCTGCTGGCCGAAGACACAGGGGTTGATATCGCCGCTGATCGGGTTGCGGATCGGGTCGAACTGCGTCGGCAGCGCCGCCAGCCCGCCCGACAGGCCACGGCCAAGGCTCGACAGCCCGTCATAGACGCCGACCTGGATCGTCGTCGCATGATCGGCGCGATAGGAAAAGCTGCCCGTATAGATGGTGTCGCCATAGCGGCGGCCGACGCGTGCCGTCAGCGATGTGCGGCGGCTCGGCTGCCACATCACGCCGGCGTCCCATATCAGCCCGTCGGTGTCGAACGACAGCTGGCGCGGGGTCGATTTGTCGGTGATGAAGCGGCCGTTCGCGTCGCGCACCGGGATGCCATTGGCGTCGACCACCGGATTGCGCTGGCCGATTTCGATATCCTCATATCCGACGCCGCCAAGCAGCGCGACGGTCGGGCCGATCGGCACGGTCACATCGGCGCGGGCATATTTGCCCTCGTAGCGCTGGTCGAGCTGGCTCGCGTCCTCGCGCTCGTAACCGCCCGACACTTGCCAGCCGAACGGCAGGTCGCCGGGGCGCGCGCCGACGCTGGCCCAAGCGGCATGATTGGTCGAGCTGTCGAAAATATCCTGCGGCTGGCTGCCCGGCGACAGGATCGCCGGCTCGTCGACCTCGACCTTGGTATAGCCGAAACGATAGCCCGCGCCGACGTCGAGCCCGCCGATGCGCCGTGCAAAGGTCGGGCCCGCGTAGAGCGAATAGAGGTCAGCGACATTGCTGGCGTCGCCGATGAACAGGCCGCTCGCGGCGCCCTGTCCGTCGGCGCGCGTGCGCGTCGCGAGCGCACCGGCTTCGAGATTGAGCCCGCGCGCCGCTTCGAGCCGGCCGCGGAGCAAACCGCTGATCGTATCGGAATCGCCGAGCCCGCCATTCCAGCCGATCCGATGCTCGTAGCGCACGGTGCCCGCCAGTTCGGCGCGGTTCGTCACGATCGCGGCATCCACCCCGACCGCGAGGTTGGTGTAAGTGAGGACGTCGCCACCGTTCTTGAGATCGGCGGTCAGCACCTGATCGACCTCGAGATAGGGGCTGACGTCGACCTGCCGCTGCGCGCGGCGCCGTTCGGCGCGCTTTTCCGAACGCCCCTGCTCCGGTGCCGGCGCGCCGGCCGACGATGCACTGCCGCTATCCGAGCCGGGATCGCCCGAAAATTGCGCATGCGCGCCCGTCGCCGTCCCGGCGAGCAGCAGCGCAGCCAGCGTGCTGGCGCAACGCATGGTGGTCCCGGTGCGCATCACGCGCCTCCCTGTCCGTAATAGGTGCCGAAGCGGCGGCCACCCGGCGAAAATTTCACGCCGTTGAGGAGCAGCTGGATATGCGGGCACGCGCCCATCAGGCCGATCGCGTCGCGCAGCGCGGATTCGAGCGTCGCATCGGCGCGGACGACCATGATCGTCTGCCCGACATGCCCCGCGAGGACCGCGGCGGGCGAAGCCGCCAGCACCGGCGGCGAATCGATGATGAGAATTCGTCCCGGCGCACCCTGTTCGAGCTGCGCGAGCAGCGCCTCGGTGCGTGCCGATGCGAGCAGTTCGGTATCATGGATATGCTGCGTGCCCGCGGGCATGACCTTCAGCCCGGGAATGTCGGTCTGGATCAGGCAGTCGCCGAGCGGCAGATGCGGATCGGCAAGCGCGTCCATCAGGCCCGGACCGTCGTCCAGCCCGAGGGTTTCGAGCACGCTCGGCTTGGCAATGTCGGCGTCGATCAGCAGCACATCATGGTCGGCCTCGACCGCGAGGCTGAGCGCCAGATTGACCGCCGAGAATGTCTTGCCCTCGACCGGGTTGGCCGAGGCGATCAGCACGCGGTGGCCGCGCGGCAGGATCGGCCGGTTGCCGGCACCGCCGAAGTTGCGGATCAGTTCACGCTTCACGATACGATATTCTTCCGAAATGCCGGTAACCGGCATTCCCGGCACGATCATCCCGCGCGCCGCGAGGCGGTCGCGGTCGATCGTGCCCTGCCGCGCGGGGACGATCGCGGGCGCCGCCCGTGCAACATCCTTGCGCTGCGAAGGCTTGGGCGCCGGCGACGGCTCGACCGCAGGCGCCGCTTCGACGTCGGGTTCGGGCAGCAGCACTTCGGCCTGCGGAGCCTCTGCGGCGGGTTCGGCCTTTGCCTTCCTCGCCTTTTTCGCAGGCTCGGGCGGCAGGCTCGACACGTCGATCGTCGGCGCGTTGGCGGCGGGATCGAGGCCGAACATGTCGGCGGCGCGTTCGAGGAGCGAGGGCGGACGCTTGATTTTGCGTTGGTCGTTCATATCGTCATCCCCCGTCACGCAACCATGCCGCGCTGGATGAATTCGGCGACCAGAAGCAGCGCATAAAGGCCGACAAGCGCCGCCCCTCCCCCGGCGAGCCAGACAAGCTTTTTACGGCGGTCGAGATGGCGTTCGGGAGTGACGACCTCGGTGATCGAACCGATGACGGGCAGCCCGCTCGCGCGCTCGAGCTTCGCCGCGGTCGCATAGCTGGTGCGCACCTGGCCGAGACCGAAGGCGGCGCCGATCCCGCCGCCGATGCCGGCGAGCAGCACGAGCGTCAGGAACAGCGGCCGATTGGGCGCCGCGGGGCTTGTCGGTTTCGACGGCGGGTCGAGCAATTCGATCTTGATCGCATCGGTTTCGGTCTGCACCTCGCCGCGCAGGCGGACCTGCTCACGCTGCGCGAGCAGCTTGTCGTACTGCGCCTTGAATGCGGTATATTCGCCGTTGATCCGGTCATATTCGGCGGCGATGCCGGGGTTCTGGATTTGCTGCGTGGTGATTTTCGATATATCGCCCATCAGCTGGCTCTTGCGCGCCGACAGCGCGCTCACCGTCGCCTGGCGCTCGGCGCGCATCGCGGCGAGCGAGGCATAGGCGGGATTCTGCATCCCGCCACCGCCGCCCGCACCTTCGCGGTCGGCCATGGCCTTGAGCGAGGCGATCTGGCTTTTGATCGCGATCATATCGGGGTGTGCGTCGGTCAGGCCCCGCGCGCGCATCGACGAGAGCTCGTTCTGTGCGCCGGCAAGCTGCTGACGCGCGACGCCGCCGCCGACACCGCCGCCCGCGCCGGGGATCGACTGCGGGGTCGAGGCGAGCTGGCCGTTCGCGGCCGCAAGCTGCGCCTGCGCCGAGACGAGCTGCGAATCGATCTGGCTGAGTTCGGCGCGCGCCGCATCGACGCGCTGCGCGGGCGAGCCGGCACCGCCGGGGATCAGACCGATATTCTGCGCCTCGAACGCCGCGCGGCGCGCTTCGACCTCGCGCAGCGCCTTTTCGCGGTCGGCGATCTGCGCGTCGAGGAATTTCAGGCCCTCGCGCGCGTTCATCCGGCCGCCGCGCAGCTGGTCGTCACGGAACACGGTGATCAGGCTGTCGAGCACGCCCGAGGCGAGCTTCGCATTGTCGGCGTCGGACAAGCTGCCGACCGCGATGCTTGAGGTGATTTCGAAGATATTGTCCTGCTGCGGAACGACCTTGATACTCTTTTGCAGCATCGCGACCGCGCCCGCCTTGTCGCGCTCGCCTGCGCCCGCGGGGAGCAGCCCTGTCGTCGCGGCGACCTTTTCCATGTTGCGCGCGCTGGTCAGCGTCTCGCGGATCTGGTCGATCTGCGGGCGTCCGCCGCCGGCCTGCGCATCGTCGGGCAGGATTTCGTTGACGTCGACAAGCAGCCGCGCACGGCTGTCATAGCGGTTCGGGATCGACGCGATCGCCAGCCAGCCGAGGATGCAGATCCCCCACGCGACGGCAAGGACCAGCCAGCGGCGCGTCCAGACGCTGTGCACTGCCACCCGGAATTCGTCGTAGAGGCTGTTCATCGCTCGAAATTGATCCTTGGGAGATGGGTGGGTGGCGGCCGGTCGATATCAGAACATGCTTTCGGGGATGATGATCACATCGCCCGGCTGAAGCCGCACGTTCGCCTTGATATCGCCGCGCTTGATCAGGTCATTAAGCCGCAGGGCAAATTCCTGCTGCTTCCCACTGCCCTTGTCGAAACGGACGAGTCGCGCCTTGTTCCCAGCGGCATATTCGCCCAGGCCGCCGACTGCAATCATTGCGTCGAGCACGGTCATGTTGGCGCGGAACGGGATCGACGCCGGTTTCTCGGTCGCGCCGACGACGCGCACCTGCTGCGAGAAGGTGCTGTTGAAGCTGGTGACGATGACGCTGACGATCGGGTCGGTGATATACTGGCTGAGCTGGAGCTTGATGTCCTGCTGCAGCATCGTGGGGGTTTTCCCCACTGCGGGCATGTCGGTGATCAGCGGCGTCGTGATGCGCCCGTCGGGGCGCACCTGCACCTTGCCGCCGAGTTCGGGGTTGCGCCACACGAAAATCTGGAGCTCGTCGAGCGGCCCGATGATATATTCCTCGCCCGGCCCCTCCTGGTTCGCGACGAAATTCGCGCTCGGCAGCTGCGGCGCGGTGCCGGCGCCCATGCAGCCGGTCAGCGCGGTCGCGGCGATGCCCGATACGAGCGCAGCGCGCGCGATACGGAGCGAGGGGAACGAAGTCATAATCATCAACCTTTCGAGCCGCCGGGGACACCGCGGTCCGGAACTCCGCGGTGACAGCCATTGCGTCAGCCTCCGCCATTGCTCGAAAAGGGTGAACATAATGTTAGTATTGACATAAGTTTGCGCCGCGTCAGCCAGAAAATGTCCCGATAAGGAACATCTCGCGACGCGTCAGACGAGCATTTCCTGCGCCGGCCCCTGCCCGAGAAAGGCCGCGGGGCTCGCACTCGCGCCATAGGCACCCGCCTGGAAAATCGCGATAAGATCGCCAACCTCGGCGCGCGGCAGCGCCACCTGGTCGCCGAGCCGGTCGAGCGGGGTGCATAGGCAACCGACCACCGACACGGTCTCTACCGGCTCGCGGCCGAAGGCGCCCGCCACGGCGATCGGATAGTTGCGACGGATCACGGTGCCGAAATTGCCGCTCGCCGCGAGCTGGTGATGAAGCCCGCCGTCGGTGACGAGGAAGGTCTCGCCGTGACTGACCTTGCGGTCTACGATGCGCGTCAGATAGACGCCCGCCTCGGCAACGAGCCAGCGGCCGAGTTCCATCGCGAAACGGCTTTTGGCAAGAATGGAATCGCGCGCCGCGAGCGTCTCGGCGAGCGCCGCACCGACCGCTGCGACAGCGACCGGCTGGTCGCCGGGGAAATAGGGAACGCCCATCCCGCCGCCCAGATTGACGAGCGGAGGGGTTTCGCCGATTTCGTCCGCGAGCCGCGCCGCGAGCTCTACAGTCTGCGCCTGCGTTTCGGCGATGGCGGCGGCATCGAGCGCCTGCGATCCCGCGAAAATATGGAAGCCCTGCCAGTCGGCCTCGGCATCGATCAGGCGGCGGACGAGCGCCGGCACCTCGGCGGCGTCGATGCCGAAGGGTTTGGCACCGCCGCCCATCTTCATGCCCGACCCCTTGAGGTCGAAGTCGGGATTGACGCGTACGGCGAGGCTCGGCGTCAGGCCGAGATGGTTGGCGATCGACAAGGCGCGCTCGGCCTCGCCCGCCGATTCGAGATTGAGCGTTGCGCCGGCGGCGATCGTCGCCTCGAGTTCGCGATCGCGCTTTCCGGGCCCCGCGAAGCTGATGTCTCCGGCCGGCATTCCGCAGCCAAGCGCGGCCTTGAACTCGCCGCCCGACGCGACATCGAACCCGTCGACGAGCCGCGCCATGAAGGCGAGCAGCGGCGGATAGGGATTCGCCTTCATCGCATAATGAAGCTGCACCTCGGCGGGCATCGCGGCGCGCCATTCGGCGACGCGCGCGGCAAGCATCGCGCTGTCATAGACGAACAGCGGCGTGTCGCCCGCCACGTCGGCGAGCGCTTCGGCGCGGTCGCCACCGATCAGCAACATGCCATCGGGGTCGGCCCGGAAACCGGAAGGGAGGGGACCGTGCGGCTTCATGCGGCCGCCTCCCCTGCCCATTCGGCGGCAAGCGCCACGCGGTCGAGTTTGCCGTTCGGGTTGCGCGGCAGCGCGTCGCGCCATTCGATCGCCTGGGGCTGCATGAAATTGGGAAGAGTCTGGCGAAGATGGGCCGCGAGTTCCGTCGCCGCATCGCCGCCGCCCTTGCCGCGCACGATCAGGACGATCGCCGCGCCAAGCCGCGCGTCGGGAATGCCGAATGCCACCGCTTCATATATGAGTCCCGACGCGACCGCGGCATCCTCTACCTCGGTCGGGCTCACGCGGTTTCCCGCGGTCTTGATCATCGCATCGTCGCGGCCGACAAAATAGAGAAGGCCGTTGGCGTCGCGGCGCACCGTGTCGCCCGACCATACGGCGGTTCCGCCATATATCGACGCGCGTGGCGCCGGTTTGAAACGTTGCGCGGTGCGTTCCTCGTCGCGCCAATAGCCCTTTGCGACCAGCGGCCCGCAATGGACGAGTTCGCCCGGTTCCTCGTCGGCCGTGACGGTGCCGTCGGGGCGACACACCAATATCTCGGCATGCGGGATCGCGCGGCCCATCGAGGTCGGATGGTCGGCGATGAATTTCGGATCGAGCCAGGTCGAACGAAAGGCTTCGGTCAGGCCGTACATCGGGTAAATATCGGCGCACGCGAAAGTTTCGCGCATCGCGTCGATCAGCGAAGGCGTCAACGCGCCGCCGCTGTTGGTCAGCCGTTTGAGAAGGCTTGCGGTTTCGACCGGCCAATCGGCCTCGACCAGCTGCACCCAGAGCGGCGGCACCCCGGCAAGCGTCGTCACGCCGTACCGCTCCACCGCCTTCACCACATCGCGCGCGGTCAGATAATCGAGCGGCGCGACCGCCGCGCCGCCATACCAGCTCGAAAAGAGCTGATTCTGGCCATAGTCGAAGCTGAGCGGCAGCACGCCGAGAACCCGGTCGTCGGGCCGGATATTCAGATAGGAGGCGACGCTTTCCGCGCCCAGCCACAAATTTGCATGGCTCAGCATCACGCCTTTCGGCCGCCCGGTCGAACCGCTGGTATAAAGGATGGCGGCAAGATCGTCGGGCTCGGCGATCGACGGCGGCAGTCCCTTTCCGCCCGAATCGATGACCTCCTCGCCGATCTTCAGATCCTGCACGGCGCAGTCGCCCGGCAGCGCCTCGCCGAGCGAGTCGGCGCGCGTGCCGCCCGTCACAAACAATTTCGCGCCGCTATCGGCAAGGATATGCGCGACCTGCGGCGCCTTGAGCAAGGGATTGACGGGGACGTGGATCAATCCCGCCCGCGCTGCGGCGAGCGGCATCAGGCACGCGAGCCGCGTCTTCGCGCTCCAGCTCGCGACACGCTCGCCGGGTCCGCCCGCCTGGTCGAGCAGCCACGACGCGAGCCGCCCGACGCCAGCGTCGAGATCGGCGTAAGTCGTCACGCGCGTGCCGATCAACAACGCAGCCGCATCCGCCGCGCCGCAGCGGGCGAGATGGTCGATTGGCCTCGAAGATGGGTTTTCGGCTTTGGTCATCGGCTGTTAGGACAGAGGTGATAGAGGGCCGCACCATGCAAGGGAACGGTGAAGATCGGGCTAATGAGGAATGCATGTCCGCCGCAGCGGGCGGCGGCGGCTTTGCGTCGCCCTTCGACCGGGCGGAATGGTTCGATCTGCTCGCCGCGCACGGCTTTGCAGGCGCCGGGCGAATCGATGCGCGGGGCAGCGCCGGCGCGACACAGGCCTGGCTGCCGCTGCGGATCGAAAAGCCCGGACATGTCGCGGGTCTCACCAACTGGTACAGCTTCTCGATCCGCCCGCTGTTCATCGGCGACGGCGATCGGGCGGGCGCGCTGCATTCGTTGTTCGCCCGCCTTCGCCATGAGGCCGCGCGGCTGACGCTCTATCCGGTCGTGGAGACGGGCGAGATCGTCGCCGCGCTGCGCGCCGCCGGATGGTGGGTGAAGGCGACGGCGGCGGGCGACCGGCACTGGCTCGATCTTGGCGATATGGACCATGACGCATGGTGGGCGGGCCGGCCCGGCGCGCTGCGGAGCACCGTCCAGCGCAAGGCGAAAAA
>CBJKNR010000140.1:0-8269 GCA_966417555.1 uncultured Sphingopyxis sp. | reverse complement strand
GTGGATAAATGCTGTCATCCCGGTAAGGTCTGGGATCTCACCGATGCGTGATCCAGTTGGGTCGAGATCCCGGCCTTCCCCGGGATGACGAATTGAATCAACCCAGCGCCGCCTTCACGAAATCGGCCGCGCGTTCGCCGATCATGATGCTCGGCGCGTTGGTGTTGCCGCTGACGAGCCGCGGCATGATGCTCGCATCGGCGACCCACAGCCCGCCGATGCCATTGAGCTTCAGCGCCGGATCGACCACCGCATCGGCGTCGCTCCCCATCCGGCACGTCCCCACCGGGTGATAGACGGTGTCGGCCCGACTGCGGATCAGCGCGTCGAGCGCCGCGTCATCGTCGAGATCGACCGGGTGGCGATCGATTCCCGCATAATCCGACAGCGGCGGCGCCGCGGCGATCCGGTGCATCATCCGCACGCCCGCCCTCAAAGTCACCATGTCGCGCTCGTCGGTCAGGAAGCCGGGATCGATCACCGGCGCCGCGGCGGCATCGCTCGAGGCAAGCGTCACCGACCCGCGGCTCTCGGGGCGCAGCACGCAGGCGTGGCACGAAAAGCCGTGTCCCTTGACCTTCGTACGGCCATGGTCCTCGAGCATTGCGGGCACGAAATGATACTGGATGTCGGGCGCGGACAGGTCGGCGCGCGATTTCCAGAAGCCCCCGGCCTCGGCAAAGCAGGTCGTCATGATCCCGGTACGCCGCCGGCGATGCTCGAGGATCGCCTTCACCATCCGCCAGGTGCCGCCCGCGCTGTCGCCGAACGGGTCGGTCGAGCGCGTCTCCCAGCTCGACACATAGTCGATATGGTCCTGCAAATTCGCGCCGACGCCCGCGCGGTCGGCAATGACGTCTATCCCCTTGTCCTTCAGATGCCCGCCCGGTCCGATCCCGGACAGCATCAATATCTGCGGGCTGTTGAAAGCGCCCGCCGAGAGGATCACGCCGCCGCGTGCACGCAGCGTCTCGCGCTTCGACCCGCGGCGGATCATCACGCCCGTCGCGCGCCCGTCCTCGACGAGAATCTTTTCGACCAGCGCCCCGGTACGCACCGCGAAATTGCCATGCGCGCGCAAAGGCTCGACATAGGCGCGCGCCGCCGACCAGCGTTCGCCCGCCTTCTGCGTCACCTGATAGAGGCCGAATCCCTCGTTGCTCGGCCCGTTGAAATCCGCGGTGCGCGGCAATTGCAGCGACGCCGCGCTTTCGACGAAGCGCCGGCTCGTCACGTTGGGCCAGCGCTGGTCCATGACGTTGAGCGGGCCGCCGCCGCCGTGGAAATCGTCGGCGCCGCGCTCATTGCCCTCGCTCCGCCTGAAGAAGGGAAGCACGTCGGCATAGCTCCAGCCGGTCGCGCCCAGCGAAGCCCACTGGTCGTAATCGAATTGGTGGCCGCGGATATAGATCATCGCGTTGATCGCGCTCGACCCGCCGAGCCCGCGTCCGCGCGGCTGATAGCCGATGCGGCCGTTCAGCCCCGGCTGCGGCACCGTCTCATATTTATAGTTCGACGCATTGCGGATGAAGGGCATGAAACCCGGCGTCCTGATCAGCATATTATCGTTGCGGCCGCCCGCCTCGACCAGACAGACCGTCCGCTTCCCATCTTCGGCAAGCCGTCCCGCCGCCGCGCTCCCCGCGCTGCCGCCGCCGATGACGATGATGTCGAACTGGTCCATGCTCCGGGCTCTCCCTCGCGCCGCCTGCTTGGCGGTCGTCCGGGCGCTTACATGAATGTCATTAGTCGGGGTGGCAAGAAGCTTCGTCATTGCGAGGAGCGTCAGCGACGAAGCAATCTCGCTATCACCCGGTGCGACGATGGCTGGTGATTGCTTCGCTTCGCTCGCAATGACGCGGCGAGTTACTCTGCCGCTTCCTCGGACTGCCGCCCCGCCGCCCAGCGTTCCCTGATCATCGCGCTCGTCGCGCGGCTGCCGTCGTGGCTCCAGCCGGGCTCGCGCCACATATAGGAAAGCTTGTGCCGCCACGGCGCGTGCCAGACGTCCTTCGCGATCCCGACCCATTCGTGCACCGCGGCCCACAATATGTTGAAGCTGCCGAGCTGCTTGACGATGCCGTAGCGCACCGGCTCGTCGTCGCGCTCTGGAACGAAGCTGCCGAACATCCTGTCCCAGATGATGAAGACCCCGGCATAGTTCGCATCCAGATAACGCGGGTTCACGCCATGGTGCACGCGGTGGTGCGACGGCGTATTCATCACCGCCTCGAACCATTTGGGCATCCGCCTGATCGCCTCGGTATGGATCCAGAACTGGTAAATCAGGTTCAGCCCCGCGCAGAAAAAGACCATCGCGGGCGGAAAGCCGATCAGGAACAAGGGCAGGCGGAACAGGAAACCGAGGCTGAGGAAACCCGTCCATGTCTGCCGCAGCGCGGTCGAGAGATTATAATGCTGCGAGCTGTGGTGGATGACATGGCTCGCCCAGAACCAGCGCACGCGGTGCGCGCTACGATGGAAGGCGTAATAGGCGAGATCGTCGAGGAAGAAGCAGAGGATCCACGCCCACCACCAGCTTTTGAATTCGATCCCGATTTCGAACAGGCGGAACTGATAGACCCACACCGCCATGCCGATCACCGCCGCGCCGACGAGCGCGCCCGCGACCTGGCTGCCCGTCCCGAGCAGCAGCGAGGTCAGCGTGTCGCGCGCCTCGTAGCGGCTCTTGTCGCGCCGCAGCGAGACGATCATCTCGGCGATCAGCAGCAGGATGAAGGCGGGGACCGCATAGACGACGGGGTCGGGCAGCTCAGGCACGGGCGATCTCGCGCATCCGGCTCGCCCACATCCCCGCATCCTTCCCCAATTGCAGCGTCACCGCGCCGAAGGTCCTCTCGGGCGTCGTCAGCGTCAGGAATTCCTTGTCGAGCCGCCCGATGACGCTTGCATCGACCGGTCGCGCCGCGAAATGATTTCCGTGCGCGCGTACCAATATCATCCGTCCTTCGGCGTTGCGGACGATCGCGGCAAAGCCCGCACGGTCGCGCGCGACTTCAGTCCCGCGAAACCCCGCCTCGGCCTCCTCCGCCAGCCGGATCGCATGCGCGGCATCCTCGATCCGCGGATCGGCGCCCAGCCCCAGCTTGCCGACCAGCCATGCAACGAAAAAGACCGCGACGAGCGACGCCCCCGTCTGGACGAGGACCGCCGTCATTTTTCCCCCGCGAGCGCGTCCAGCATCGGCCGCAGCCCCGAAAGATCATAGCCCGCCCTGGCGGCCGCTTCGACGATCGCCTCCACATCGTCGCCCGCACGCGCGCGCGTCAGCGCCCAGAGGTGCGTCGAGCGCGTGCCCGAGCGGCAATAGGCAAGGATCGGGCCCGTCGCGCTCGTCAGCAATTTGTCGAGCGCGTCGATCTGCGCATGGCTGAAGCCCGCATGGCCGATCGGGATCGCGGCATAGGCGAGCCCCTCGGCCGCGCAGGCAGTGGAGATATGCTCGCCCTGCGGCGCCGCGGGTTCCTCGCCGTCGGGGCGGTTGTTGACGACCATGGCAAAGCCTTGCGCCTTGGCCTCGGCAACATCCTCGATGCCGATCTGCGGCGCGACGCTGAACTGGGCGGACAGGGGACGAAAATCGCTCATGCCGCCGATCTACTCCCGCGGCCCGCTTGCTGACAAGCATGAAGGTGCAGCGGGAGCCTCGTTGCGGCTTCCCTTGCCCAGCGCTTCGCTTATGCTCTGGGCATGAACGATCATTTCCAATGGGCCTTCGGCTATTGCGCGGCGCGCGGATACGCCGAGCCGGTTGCCGCCGCGACGCCGCCGACGCTGTGGTTCGACGTCGGCAAGCCCGACCAGAGCGGCCGCTTCATCCTCGGCGATGTATCGGGCGAAACCGCCGCCGCCGCCTTCGCAGCGGTCGACGCGCCGCACATCTATGTCGACATCGCGGCGCCGCGCGCGGCGATTCTGCCGCATATCCCTTCCGGCTGGCAGCCGCGCGATCCGATGTGGCTGATGGCGGCGGGGACGGACGTGCCCGTGCCGGCGACCAGCCCCGACATCGGCCCCGATTTCGCGATCGCAATCGACG
This sequence comes from uncultured Sphingopyxis sp., assembly GCA_966417555.1. Taxonomy (GTDB): domain Bacteria; phylum Pseudomonadota; class Alphaproteobacteria; order Sphingomonadales; family Sphingomonadaceae; genus Sphingopyxis. Next base: position 4,209 of record CBJKNR010000140.1, on the reverse strand, counting down.
AAAGCGCGCACCGGTTCGAGGCGATCGCGCGGCACGCCGACGGTTCGCTCGCGGCGCGCGGCGTGCTCGGCCTCCACGGCGCCGTCGCCGTCTACGACCAGATCGTCACCGAAGCGCAGTTCGGCCGCCGCGGGCTCGGCTCGGCGATCATGGCCGAACTCGGCCGCCTCGCCGCGCGCCGCGGAGTCACGACGCGCCTGCTCGTCGCCACCGCCGACGGCAAAGCGCTTTACGAACGGCTCGGCTGGTCGCTGCGCAGTGACATTGTTTCGGTGATTTCGCCACCCGAGGACTGAATGGCAGCTTCGGGGTGGGGAGCGGCCGTTTGAAACCCGCATGTGTTCCCCTCCCGCTTGCGGGAGGGGCAGCGAGGCTTGGCAGCTTGCTGGCTGGCCGCAGCGGGGAGGGTTATCGGCAACCTCACAGGCCCTCCCCCGACCCCTCCCGCAAGCGGGAGGGGAGATCAACGGCAGCAACCGGCCGCAACCGAACAATCAATACTGCCGGATCACACCCAAAAACGCGTCGCCCCACGCCTCGAGCTTCTTGCCGCCGACGCCGGGAATATCCGCCAGCGCGCTCCGCGTTGCGGGCCGCTCGCTCGCCATCGCGCGCAGCACCGCGTCGTGAAAGATCACATAGGGCGGCACGCCGGCCTCGGCGGCGAGCTCGCGCCGCATCGCGCGCAGCGCGTCGAACAAGGGATCGCCGACCGGGTTCGCCGCCGCGCGATCGCTCCGGCTCGCCCGCCCCGTCCGTTTGACCGGCGGCTCGGCGATCAGCACCGGCGTCTCGCCCTTCATCATCGCGCGCCCCGCGGGACCGAACATCAGCCCGCCATGCTCGGTCGTCTCGAGCGCCTCGCGCGCGACGAGCGTGCGGACGAGCGGCTTGATCAGCCGCGCCTCCTCGCCCGCGACGATTCCGAAGACCGAGAGCTTGTCATGGCCGCGGCCGACGACGCGCTCGTCGCTCCGCCCCGTCAGCACCGCCTCGACATGCCCGGCGCCAAAGCTTTGCCCGGTGCGATAGACCGCCGAAAGAAGCTTCTGCGCAAGCACCGTCGCGTCGACCTGCCGCGGCGGATCGAGGCAATTGTCGCAATTGCCGCAGCGTTCGGGCGGATGCTCGCCGAAATGGCGGAGCAGCAGCGCGCGCCGGCATTCGACCGTCTCGACCAGCGCCGCGAGCGCATTCAGCCGCGCGCGTTCGCTCGCGATGCGTGCCGCGGGCAGTTCGCCGAGCCGCATCCGCGCGCGCGCAAAATCCTCGGCGCCCCACAGCATCAGCGCCTCGGCGGGATCGCCGTCGCGTCCGGCGCGACCCGTTTCCTGATAATAGCTCTCGATCGACTTCGGCAGCCCGGCATGCGCGACGAAGCGCACGTCGGGCTTGTCGATCCCCATGCCGAAGGCAACCGTCGCGGTGACGATGCCGTCCTCCGACGCGACGAAATCATGGCTAACCCGCGCGCGTCGCTCGGGATCGAGCCCGGCGTGATAGGCAGCGACGCTGCGCCCGGTCGCCGCGGCGAGCTTTTCGGCCATCCGCTCGGTCCCGTCGCGCGTCGGGCAATAGACGATCCCGGGTCCGGGATTGGCGGCGATGAAATCGGCGAGCTGCTTCGCCGGGCTCACCCGCGGGGTCACGCGGTAGCGGATATTCGGCCGGTCGAACCCCGCGAGCACGAGACCGTCGGCCGGAATGCCGAGCTGAAGGAGGATATCCTCGCGCGTATGCCTGTCCGCCGTTGCCGTCAGAGCAAGCCGCGGCACCGAGGGAAAGGCGTCGAGCAACGGCCGGAGCAGCCGGTAGTCGGGCCGGAAATCATGCCCCCATTCGCTGACGCAATGCGCCTCGTCGATCGCGAACAGCGCCGGCGTGCGCGCCTCCATCAGCGCGCGAAAGCCTTCACCGGTGGCACGTTCGGGCGCGATATAGAGGAGGTCGAGCGCGCCGTCGCGATACGCCTGCCGCGTGTCGGCGAAATCGGCATCGACGCTCGTCAGGCTTGCCGCGCGAATCCCCGCCGCGCGCGCGCCGCGCAGCTGGTCGTGCATCAGCGCGATCAGCGGCGACACGACGACGACGCAGCCGTCCAATGCGACCGCGGGCAGTTGATAGGTCAGCGACTTGCCCGCACCCGTGGGCATCACCGCGAGCGTGTGCGCACCCGCCATCACGCGGCCGACGACATCGCCCTGGCGGCCGCGAAAATGGTCGAAACCGAAAGTGGACTTGAGGAGAGGAAGGAGCGCGTCGGCGGACATTGAAGAGGGCGATAGGGAAGATGGCGAAGCGAGGGAAGCCCCAAGCTCGTCATTGCGAGGAGCGTAGCGACGAAGCAATCTCCAGCCATCGTCCGGCGCTGCGAGAGCTGGAGATTGCTTCGCTGCGCTCGCAATGACGCCTACGGATGCGGATGGGATAATCGCCGATCAAGTCCAGGGTCCTTGCAATGACGGCAGTCAGGCCCGCGCCAGCATCGCCCGCTCGGCCATCCGCGACGCGGTCTCGCGTTCGGCCATCACGACATGATCGGCGCCGTGCCGCACGAGGTCGGCGACCTCCTCGTCCGAATGCGCGCGCGCGACGATGACGAGCTTCGGGTTGATCGCCCGCGCGCGCCGCACGATCGCGCCGGCCTCGACGCCTTCGGGGATCGCGATCAGCAGGGTCGACGCCGCATCGAGCCCGGCCTGGCGCAAGACGCTCTCCTTCGTCGCGTCGCCGACGATCACCGTCGCGCCCGCGGCCTCGGCGGCGGCCGCCATGTCCTTCTGGTCCTCGATCACCGTCAGCCCCTCGCCGCGTCCGCAGATCATGCCGCCGATATGGCTGCCGACGCGGCCATAGCCGATCAGCACCACGCCCGCGTTGCACGGCCCGGGCATCGCGTCGGCCGCGTCGTCCGGCTGTTCCGCGGCCGGCGCGTCGGCGCGGATGCGCTTCACCGCGAGCGTGAAGAGGATCGGATTGAGCAGGATCGACAGCATCGACCCCGCAAGGATCAGGTCGCGCCCCGTCTCGGGCAGTACCTTCAGCCCCACGCCGAGCCCAGCGAGAATGAAGGAGAATTCGCCGATCTGCGCAAGGCTGACCGAGATCGTCAGCGCGGTCTGCGACTTGTGGCCGAAAGCGCGGACGAGCGCAAAGGCGGCGAGCGACTTGCCGACGACGATGATCGCGACCGTCGCGATCACCGGCCCCGGCTGCTCGGTGAGCACCTCGGGATTGAAGAGCATCCCCACCGACACGAAAAACAGCACCGCGAACGCATCGCGCAGCGGCAAGGTCTCCTCGGCTGCGCGCCGCGACAGCTGCGTCTCGCCGAGGATCATCCCCGCAAAGAAGGCGCCCAGGGCAAAGCTGACGTCGAAAATCACCGCCGCGCCGAACGCGACCCCCAGTGCGATCGCGAGCACCGCGAGCCGGAACAATTCGCGCGACCCCGAATGCGCGACCCAGTGCAGCACCCACGGCAGCACGCGCCGCGCGATCAGGAGCATGAAGGCGGCAAAGCCGAGGACCTTGATCAGCACGATCCCCGCCGACTGCAGCAATCCTGCGCCGTTCGCCCCGATGCCCGCTTCGTCGCCGCGGTCACCGAACATCGCGGGCAGCAGCACGAGCGCGAGCACCATGACGAGATCCTCGACGATCAGCCAGCCGACCGCGATACGTCCCTTCTCGGTCTCGACCATGTCGCGCGCCTGCAGCGCGCGCAGCAGCACGACGGTCGATGCGACCGACAGCGCCAGCCCGAACACCGCGCTCCCCTCGACGGGCCAGCCGAGCCAGAGGCCGAGCAACATGCCGAGCGCGGTCGCGACCGCGATCTGCAGGATCGCCCCCGGCACCGCGATCCGGCGCACCGCGAGCAGGTCTTTCAGCGAGAAATGCAACCCGACCCCGAACATCAGCAATATCACGCCGATCTCGGCGAGCTGCATCGCAAGCCCCGTGTCGGCGACGAAGCCCGGCGTGAACGGACCGACGAGGATACCCGCGAGCAAATAGCCCGCAATCGGCGAAATCCTGAGCCGGTGCGCGAGCGCGCCCATCAGGAACGCGACGCCGAGCCCGGCGACGATGGTTCCGATCAGCGTGGTATCATGCGGCATGAACCCCTGCGTAAAGGGCGCGCGCGCGGAGGGTCAACCCGGGCGTCGCATTTTATCGCGACGGCACGGCTAGGCCGCGTACACC
>CBJKNR010000139.1:0-8270 GCA_966417555.1 uncultured Sphingopyxis sp. | reverse complement strand
ACCTCGACATGCCCTCCCCTAACCCCTCCCGCAAGCGGGAGGGGAACCTCTAATGACCCGACCCGTCACCCATATCGCCCGCATGCTGAAGTGGGGCCGTATCCTCGCGCGCCACGGGGCGCTGCGCGGGATCGAGAGTGCGCCGCAGACCCCGCCGGGGGTCAAGCGCCTGTGCCGCATCGCGCGGCTCGGCACGATCCAGCCCAAAATCCCCGACTATGCCGCCGCCTTCCAGGCGATCGGTCCCGCCGCGGTCAAGCTCGGCCAGACGCTCGCGACGCGCCCCGACCTCGTCGGCGAAGAGGCGGCGCGCAACCTGCTGACCCTGCAGGACGCGCTCGCGCCGGTGGCGTTCGAACGTATCCGGCAGGAAATCGAGGCGACCTTCGAGGTTCCGCTCGAAAGCCTTTACAGCGAGTTCGACCCCGAACCCGTCGGATCGGCGTCGATCGCGCAGGTCCACCGCGCGGTAACGACCGACGGCCGCAAGGTCGCGGTCAAGGTCCGCCGCCCCGGCATCGACAAGCAGTTCGCGCGCGACATCGAGACCTATGAATGGGCGGCAGCGCATCTCGAAGCGCTCGGCGGCGAGGCAAGCCGCCTCCGCCCGCGGCAGGTGATCGCCAATTTCCGCCGCTGGACGCTGCGCGAGCTCGACCTCCGCCGCGAGGCGGCGTCGGCCTCCGAGCTCCACGACGCGATGACGGCGGTTCCCGAATATCAAGTGCCGGCGATCGACTGGGACCGCACCGCGAGCCGCGTGATGACGCTGGACTGGATCGACGGCATCAAGATTTCGCACCGCGACCAGCTGATCGCGGCGGGGCACGACATGGAAAAATTGTCGGCGAACCTCGTCAACGCCTTCCTGCGGCAGGCGATTGCCGAGGGGTTCTTCCACGCCGACATGCACCAGGGCAATTTGTTCGTGAAGGCCGACGGCACGATCGACGCGGTCGATTTTGGCATCATGGGGCGGATCAACCGGCAGGCGCGCTACTGGCTCGCCGAAATCCTCTATGGCCTGACCACGGGCAATTACCGCCGCGTCGCCGAGATTCATTTCGAGGCGCAATATGTGCCCGACTATCACAGCGTCGAGGAGTTCGCGACGGCGCTGCGCGCGGTCGGCGAGCCGATGCGCGGCAAGCCGGTGAGCGAGCTTTCGGTCGGGCAGATGCTCGACGGCCTCTTCGCGATCACGCGCGATTTCGACATGCAGACGCAGCCGCACCTGCTGCTGCTCCAGAAAACGATGGTGATGGTCGAGGGCGTCGCGACGATGCTCAATCCGAAGATCAACATGTGGGACGTCTCGGGCCCCTTCGTCAGCGCGTGGATCCGCGACGAGCTGGGCCCCGAGGCCGCGCTTGCCGATGGCCTCCGCGAACAGGGAAAGACGCTCGCGCTGATCCCTGACATCATTCGCCGGCTCGACGCGCAACTGCCGCGCAAGGGCGCCGCGCCGCCTGCGCCCCCGCTGCCCGACATTCCACTGATGTGGGACAGGGGCGAGCGGCGGCGCTGGTGGCGCTATGCACTGACCGCAATTGCCGGCGCCGCGGCGGGCGCGGGCGCGCTGTGGGCGCTGGGAATCGGCTAGGCGCGGCGGGCCCCGGGGCGGCCGCCTCTCGATGCGCCCCGTGGTTACCGGACATTTACCTTGAATCGCTAAGCCCTGACCTCGACCAACCCCGGAGGCGAAATCCGGACGGAAGCCGAGGTTTCATGCGCCACGACATATTGATTGCCGACAGGATCCTGCCCGCCGACGCGCTGCCGCTCGAGATCGCGATCGTGGTGCCGACGCTCAACGAGGCCGCCAATGTCGAGAAGCTGATCGCGAAATTGTCGGTCGTGCTCGCGGGGCGCGGCTGGGAGGTCGTCTTCGTCGACGATAATTCGCCCGACGGAACGAGCGAGCTGGTGCGCCGCATCGGCCGCGGATCACGGCATGTCCGGATCGTCCAGCGCGTCGGCCGCCGCGGGCTGTCGTCGGCGGTGGTCGAGGGCATATTGGCGACCGCGGCGCCGGTCGTCGCGGTGATGGACGGCGACCTCCAGCACAGCGAGGACGCGCTGCCGCGGCTGATCGATGCGATCGCGGACGGCGGCGCCGACATCGCCGTCGGCACGCGCTATGACGCGGGCGGCGGGATCGGCGACTGGGACAGGGACCGCGCGCGGATGAGCCGGTTCGCGACGCGCGCGGGGCAGATCGCGCTCGGTACCGACGTCAGCGACCCGATGAGCGGCTTTTTCGCGATCCGCCGCGACGCCTTCGAGCGCGCGCTGCCGCGCCTCTCGGCGATCGGCTTCAAGATTTTGCTCGACATATTGGCGTCGAGCCCGGTGCCGCTGAAGGTTGCCGAGATCCCCTATCAATTCCGCACGCGCGAGGCCGGCGAGAGCAAGATCGGCGCGCGCGTGATCGCCGAATATGCCGAGCTGATCGCCGACAAGACGATCGGGCGCTTCGTCCCCGTCCGGCTGCTCAAATTCCTGATGGTCGGCGGGCTCGGCGTGTTCGTCCATCTCGCCGTGCTGCGCGCGGTGCTCGGCACCGGAAGCGCCTTTGTCACCGCGCAGAGCGCCGCGGTGATGACCGCGATCGCCTTCAACTTCTTCCTCAACAACAGCTTTACCTATGCCGACCGCAAGCTGAAAGGCTGGCGCCTGATCGGCGGCCTTGCGAGCTTCTATGCGATTTCGGCGCTGGGCGCGGTCGCCAATATCGGCATCGGCACTTGGATGGCGGGGCATGACGAGCGCTGGTGGGTCGCGGGGGTCGCGGGCGTCGTCGTCGGCGCGATCTGGAACTTCGCCATGTCGTCGGCGCTCACCTGGCGCAAATGATGCGCGGCGCGCCGGGCTGGAACCGCTTTGCCGGCGTTTCGCGGCCGGTTGCCGGCGCGGTGCTGGCGCTGCTCGTGCTGCTCATGCTCTGGGGTGTGCAGGGCGGTGTCGGGCGCGACCATCTGCGTGTCGCGGCGCCGACATCGGCGCGGTTCGACGGGCTCGTCGGCGACCATGCGCTCTATGCGCAGATCGCGAAGCGGGTCGGCGAAGGCGAATCCTATTATGCCGCGGCGGCCGCCGGGCACCGCAGCGGGCATTATCCGCTGCGGCCCTTCGTCACGGTCCGCCTGCCGACGCTCGCCTATATCGTCGCCGCGCTCGGCGAGCGGGGCACGATGCTTGCCTTCCTGCTGGTCGGGGGTGCGGCGATCCTCGCATGGTATCGAAGGCTGCGGAGCGAGGCGGGTCTGCCCCTTTATACAGCGATCGGCGCGCTGTTCGTCGCGGCGAACCTGACGCAGCTCGCCGCGCGCGAATGGCTCTATATCCATGAGGTGGCGGCGGGGGTGCTGCTTGCGCTCGCGCTCGCGCTCTATCGCCCCGCGCGCCCGTGGGCGGCCATGGCGCTCGTCGCGGCGGCGCTGGCGATTCGCGAGACGGTCCTGCCCGCCGCGATACTGTTCGGGCTGTTCGCGCTGATCGACCGTGACTGGCGCGCCGCGGCGGGATGGCTGGCGGTCGGCCTGGCGTTCGCGGGCGGCATGGCGGCGCATATCGCGGCGCTCGCCGCGGTCACCTCACCCGCCGACGCCGTCAGCCAAGGCTGGCACGGACAGGGCGGCTGGATCGCCTATCTGTCGTTCGTGCAGGCCTCGTCGCTGCTGCGCTTCTTCGCCGGCTGGGTCGGCGCGCTGCTCGTCCCGCTCGCGCTGCTGGGCTGGGCGGCTTGGCGTTCGCGGATCGGGCTGGCGGTGCTGCTGATCCAGCTTGGCTATGCCGCGCTGCTGATGCTGTTCGCGCGTCCCGCCAACTTCTATTGGGCGATGCTCGTCACGCCGACGCTGTTCATCGGGCTTGCCTTTGCACCCGCCGCGCTCGTCGCGCTCGTCCGTTCGCTGCGGCCCGGCGCGGCCGCCGTTCCGGCGCAGGCGGCCGCTTGAACTCGCGCACCGAAGCGCATAACTGGGGGGCGAAGGAGACGGCGATGAATCACCCCCTGTCGGTCGCCGCCCGTCCGGCGCGGCCCCACCCCTGCTGATGGCCTCCCCGCGCATCCTGCTCGTCATCGGCGGCGGCATCGCCGCGTACAAGAGCATCGAGCTCGTCCGCCTGCTTCGCAAGGCGGGCTATGTCGTGCGCTGCGTGCTCACGCGCGCGGGCGAACAGTTTGTGACGCCGCTGACGCTCGCGGCACTTAGCGAAAACAAGGTCTATACCGATCTCTTCGATCTCAAGGACGAGGTCGAGATGGGGCATATCGAGCTCAGCCGCGAAGCCGATCTGGTCGTCGTTGCCCCCGCGACCGCCGACCTGCTCGCGAAAATGGCAGCGGGCATCGCCGACGACATGGCGACGACGCTGCTGCTCGCGACCGACAAGCCGGTGCTCGCCGCGCCCGCGATGAACGTGCGCATGTGGCTGCACGCCGCGACGCAGCGCAATGTCAGGGCCTTGCGCGGCGATGGGGTGACGGTGATGGAGCCCGACGAGGGCGAGATGGCGTGCGGCGAATATGGCCCCGGGCGCCTGCCCGAGCCCGCGGCGATCAAGGAAGCAATCGATGCCGCGCTCGTGAGCGCGCCTGCCGTCGTGCCGCTCCCGGGCCAGCCCGATTTCGCGCCCGCGAACCACCGCCCGCTCTTCGGGCGGCGCATCCTGATCACGGCGGGCCCGACGCACGAGCCGATCGACCCGGTGCGCTATATCGCCAACCGGTCGAGCGGAAAGCAGGGTTTCGCGATCGCCGCCGCCGCCGCCGAGGCGGGTGCCGAGGTGCTGCTGATCGCGGGGCCGGTGCCGCTTCCGACGCCGCCCGGTGTGATCCGCGTCGACGTCGAGACCGCGGTCGAGATGGCGGCCGAAGTTGCGGCGGGACTGCCCGTCGATGCGGCGATCATGGTCGCTGCGGTCGCCGACTGGCGCGCCGCCGATACTGCGCCGCAAAAAATCAAGAAGGACGGCAGCGGGCAGGTCCCGCCGCTCGCGCTTGCCGAAAATCCCGACATCCTCGCGGGCCTCGCCAAAAGCCCCGAGCGCCCGCCGCTGCTGATCGGTTTCGCCGCCGAGACCAACGACGTCATCGCGCATGCCGAAGCGAAGCTCGCGCGCAAGGGGTGCGACTGGATCGTCGCCAACGACGTCTCCGCCGACCCGATGGGCGGCGAAAGCAACCGGGTGCATATCGTCAGCAAGGACGGCGTAGACAGCTGGGACCGGCTGCCCAAACCGGCCGTCGCCCGCAAATTGATGGAAAAGATCGCCGATGAGCTCGCAAAGCGCATATCCCTTGAAAGAGATTGAAATCGCCATCCAGCGGCTGCCCAACGGCGGCGGCCTGCCCCTGCCCGCCTATGCGTCGGACGGTGCGGCGGGGATGGACGTCGTCGCGGCCGAGACGCTGACGATCCGTCCTGGCACGCGCCATGCGGTCGCGACGGGCTTTGCGATGGCGATCCCCACCGGTTACGAGGTGCAGGTGCGTCCGCGCTCGGGGCTCGCGCTCAAGCATGGCATCACCTGCCTCAACACGCCGGGCACGATCGACAGCGACTATCGCGGCGAGGTGAAGGTGATCCTCGCCAACTTCGGCGACGAGAATTTCGAGATCAGGCGCGGCGACCGCATCGCGCAGCTCGTCCCCGCGCCCGTCCAGCGCGCGGCCTTTACCGAAGTCGGGACACTCGACGAAACGACCCGCGGCGCGGGCGGGTTCGGCTCGACCGGGGTCGAAAGCGACGCGGTCGACGAGACCGCGAACAGGGCGGGTGTCGCCTCGCTGTCGGGCATCAAGCTGCGCTGACCGGTGCTCAGCGACGCCGAACTCGACCGCTACGCCCGCCAGATCATCCTTCCGGCCTTTGGCGGCGCAGGGCAGGCGAAGCTGAAGGCGGCGCATGTCGCCGTCATCGGCGCGGGCGGGATCGGCTGTCCGGCGATCACCTATCTGGCGGCAGCGGGCGTCGGCAAGCTGACGATTATCGATCACGACCATGTCGAACTCAGCAATTTGCAGCGTCAGCCACTGTTCACCGACGACGACATCGGCATGCCGAAGGCCGAAATCGCGGCCGAAGCCGTGGACCGGATCAATCCGCATGTCGATTTCGCCGCGCACATCATCCGGCTGACCGATGACAATGCGCAAGCATTGCTTGGCGATGCGAGCCTGATCCTCGACGGCTGCGACAATTTCGCGACGCGGCTTGGCGTCAACCGCGCCGCGGTCGCGCTCGAAATCCCGCTGCTGAGCGCCGCGATCGGCGCGTTCGAGGGACAGGTTGCGCTCTATGAGGGCTGGCGCGCCGATCAGGCCTGCTACGCCTGCCTCGTCGGCAACGACCCCGACCGGCCGGGGATCAACTGCGCCGAAACGGGCGTGATGGGGGCGCTCGCCGGCATGATCGGGACGATGGCGGCGCTGGAGGCGGTACGCGCTCTCACCGGCTGGGGCAGCGCGTTGACGGGGCGGCTCGCGATCGTCGATATGCTTGACCGACGCTGGCGCGAGGTCGGCGTGCCCAAGGATCCCGCGTGCCCGATATGCAAGGCCTGAACATCATCGTCGCAGTCGCCGAGGGGCGGCGGCTCTACGCGGCACTCGAGGCGGCGATGGCCGCGGCGGCGCTCGGGCGTCCGGTGCGCATCTTCCTGCAGGGCGAGGCCGCGGCGCTGCTGCGCGATCCGGTGGCTTTCGACGGCGATGCGGCGCGCAAGGCGGCGGGACAGCCCGACCTTGCGTGGCTGGTCGAGGAGGCGATCGCGATGGAGGTCGGCCTGTTCGCCTGCCAGTCGGGCATGGCGCTCGCCGGCATGGCGGCGACCGAGCTGGTGCAGCATGTCCGCGCCGCGGGGCTCGTCAGCTTCCTTGCCGACGTGGGCGCCGAGGACCGGCTGATCGTCTATTAAGTTTTGGTCCTCCCTGTGCCGAAGGCATGGGGAGGTGGCAGCGCGAAGCGCTGACGGAGGGGCAATGACGCACCGTCGCGGCCCCTCCACCATTCACTCCGCGAACGGTCCCCCTCCCCACCGCTTCGCGACAGGGAGGATCAAATGGTCACGGATTGTCGCAGACCTTGATTGCCTCGGGCTCGGGGCGTGGGCCCGCGGGCACAAAGCGCGCGAGATAGCCGCCCGCATGCTGCTTGTCGTCGTAGGAGACGAGCTTGTAGCCCACCGCCTCGAACTCGCAGACGAGCAGGCGGAAAGGCGTGCCATGCTGCGCGATCGGGCGATCGCCGTCGACAACGAGCACCTGCCCGCCCTTGCGCAGTGCCGGCCGCAGCCGCCAGAGGAAGGCGTAGGGTTCGCCGATCTCGTGATACATATGGACCATGAAGACGCGGTCGAAGCTGGCGACGGGCAGACGCGGATCGTCGACCGCGCCGAGTTTGAGCGAGACATTGTCGAGCCGCTCGCGCGCGACGCGGGCGGCGAGCCGCGCGATCACTTCGGGCAGGATGTCCTGCGCGAGCACGCGCCCGCCCGCGCCGACGCGCTGCGCGAGGCGCACGGTGTAATAGCCGTCGCCTGCGCCGATGTCGGCGACGGTCATCCCGGGACGAACGTCGGCCGAATCCATGACGTCCTCGGCCTCGTTGACGCGGTCGCGCGCCTCCTCGGTCGACCATTTGGTCGAGACGGTCGGCGCCACCGGCCGGTCGGCGGGCGGGAATTCGCGCGCGGTTTCGGTGCGGTCGCCGTCATCACCCCATGGCGCATCGCAGCCGCCGAGCAGCGGCAGGAACGCGAGCAGGACGACCGCGCGGCAAATCAATCGATGTCCTCCACCTCGACCTTTTCGCCCGTCACCTTCTGCGACAGCGCCGCCGCCATGAACGGGTCGAGCGCACCGTCGAGCACGTCGCCGGGCGCGGTCGAGGTCACGCCGGTGCGCAGGTCCTTCACCAGCTGATAGGGCTGGAGGACATAGGAACGGATCTGGTGACCCCAGCCGATCTCGGTCTTCGCCTGATATTCGCCCGACGCCGCGGCCTCGCGCTTCTGGAGCTCGGCCTCGTACATCCGCGCCTTCAGCATGCCCATCGCGGTTGCGCGGTTCTTGTGCTGCGAACGGTCGTTCTGGCTCGCGACGACGATGCCGGTCGGGATGTGCGTGATGCGCACCGCCGAGTCGGTTGTGTTGACGTGCTGCCCGCCCGCGCCCGAGGCGCGATAGGTATCGATCTTGAGGTCGCCCTCGTTGATCTCGATCTCGATATTGTCGTCGATCACCGGATAGACCCAGACGCTCG
>CBJKNR010000138.1:0-8306 GCA_966417555.1 uncultured Sphingopyxis sp. | reverse complement strand
CTTCAGCATCTTCGACGTGCCGTCGATGATGTTTGCGGTCGTGGTGTTGAGCGCGGTGATCTGTTCGAGCACCAGCTTCTGGTTCGTCATCGCCTGCGCGACGGTGATCGCGGTCTTCAATGCACCGACCGTCGTCGTGCTCGCACGGTCGACGCCCTTCACCAGCTCGACATTATTCTTCTTGACGAGGTCAAGCGCGAGATAGCCCTGCACCGTCACCGCCATCTGCGTGAGCAGATCCTGCGCCCGCTGGCGCGCATAGAAGAGCGCATTCTCGCGCAGCACCTTCGCCTTGGCGGGGTCGACGCCGTCAAGCTCGTTCGCCTTGGCTTCGAGTTTCTCATCGAGCGTCTGGGCGATGTGGACCATCTGCTCGAGCTTGCCCATCGATTCCCACATCTTGCGGCGCTCGACGTCGATCGCCGCATTGTCCATCAAGAGCTCGTCCTTGCCGTTGGCGAGCGCAGTCAGGATGCCGCCGATATGCGTCTGCGCGCTGCGATACTGCGCGAAATAATTGTTGATCTTGCCGCCGAAGATCTTGTCGAGGAATCCGCGTTTCGAGATGAGCTTGCCGTTCGCCGACGGGTCGAGCCGTTCGACGGTGGTGCGCAGCTCGATCAGATTCTGGCCGATGTCGGTGTCGCGGTCCATCGCGCGGATCGGCCGGTCGAGGAAGCGGTTCGAATGGCTCGCCGCCTCCAGCATTTCCTTGCGGCCCATATTGGTGATCTGGTCGACCTTCTGCCCGAAGGCGGGCGAGTTGACGTCCTGCGCGACGAGATCGTCGATGAAGCCGTCGACGCGTTCGCCGAGCTTCGATTTCTGGTCGGTCGACAGCGGGACGAGGCCGGCGGCCTTTTCGGGAGAAACCGACGGTACGGGGTCGGGCGGGGTCAGCTTCAGCTCGTCGGTTGCGGTTGCCGTTGCGGTCGCTTCGCTCATTCGTCTTCCTTCCAGCCCCTTACCGCATTCCTATATGGCACGCGGTCCTGTGTTATTCAAGCACTACACCTTTTTCCGCCTTCAGCGCCGGGGCGATCCAGGCGGAGAGGATCAGCTGCGCCATATGATAGACGAGGATCGGAACGAGCACCATGCCGGCGATGGCGGGCGGGAACAGCGTCGCGGCGAGCGGCGCTCCGACCGCGATGCTTTTCTGTGCGCCCGAAAAGAGCAGGGTGATGCGATCGGGCCGCGCAAGCTTCAGCAATCCGCCGAGTGCCCATGCACCGCCGAACGACAGCGCGAGCAGCACCGCCACGGCGGCGAGCACGACCGCGATCTCGCGCCCGTCGAGCAGCTCCCAAATGCCCGCGACCACCGCCGCCGAGAAGGCGACATAGACGGCGATCGCGATCGCGCTGCGGTCCATGAAGGTCGCGAGGCCACGGTGCGCGAGCACCCACGGGCGCAGCCAGCGCTGGACGAACTGTCCGGCAACGAAGGGCAAGAGCAGGATCGAGACGATGCGCAGCACCGCCTCGCCATGGATTGCACCTTCGCTGCCCGCGAGCAGCGCGAAGAGCAAAGGCGAAAGCGCGACGCCGCCGAGATTGAGCAGCGCCGCAGCGACAACGCTCGCGGCGACATTGCCGCCCGCGAGGCTCGATGCTGCGGTCGCCGACTGGACGGTCGAGGGCAGGATGCCGAGGAAAAGGAAGCCGAGCGCGAGCGTCGCGGGAAGCAGCGGCGCGGTCGCCGCCTGCGCGGCGAGGCCGATCAGCGCCATGAAGCCGAAACAGAAGGCGAGCGCGCTTCCCTGCAATTTCCAGTTGCGGATGCCATGCAGCACTTCCTCGCGCGGCAGGCGCGCGCCGTTGAGGAAGAAAAGGAAGATGATCGCCGCGGTCGACAGCCCGCCCGCGATCGGCACCGCCGCGCCGTGCACGGGCAAAAGGCTCGCGAGCAGGATCGTCGCTAGCAGCACGGGGACGAAACGGTCGGGGAAGATGCGGGACAGCATTGGGGAGAGCGATGGCGTCGCGACACGCGCTTGGCAAGCGTATGATCCTCCCTGCCGCGAAGCGGTGGGGAGGGGGACCACCGAAGGCGGTGGAGGGGCGATAGGCGCCGGCCCCTCCGTCAGCGCTTCGCGCTGCCACCTCCCCATGGCTTCGCCACAGGGAGGATTGGATAAGTCGCGAACTCGGCTAAACAGCCGCCATGGCCAACATCCTCATCCTAGCCGCGCTGCCTGAAGAGGCCGACGCCTTGCTCCCGGGAACCAGCGCCCGCGTCGCCGGGCTGTTCGCCGAACGGCGACTGACGGCGGCGGGCCACAACCTCGTCATCGCGACCTGCGGGCTCGGCAAGGTCAACGCCGCGCTATGTGCCGGCGCGCTCGCGGGCGATGCCGACATGTTGCTGATGACCGGCACCTGCGGAGCGCTCGGCGCGGCGCCGGGTGCTTACTGGATCGCCGAGGCGCTGCAGCATGATTATGGCGCCAGCCAGCCGGGTCTCTTTCGCCGCTATCGTGCGGGCGAATGGCCGATCGGCGAGGCGGGGGAGGCCCATTTCTCGGCGATGGCCGATCCGGGACTCGGCTTGCCGCACGCGCGAATCGCGAGCGGCGACAGCTTCGTCGCCTGCCCCGATGCTGCGGCCGATCTTGCGGCGCTCGGCGCGACGCTTGTCGACATGGAAGTCGGCGCGGTGGCGCAGGCCGCGGCGCGGCTCGCCAAGCCCTGGGCCGCGATCAAGGCGGTGACCGACGAGGCGAATGGCGACAGCGCGGGCGATTTTCACGCCAATCTCGTTCGCGCGGCGCGTATCGCCGCCGGGCAGGTCGAGCGGCTGGTCGCGATGATCTGAATCGTTCCGCATGACCCCCGGTTATGATAGGCTGGCGCCCCATAACGACCGAGGGAGAGACTCGCCGTGCGCTACCGGTCTTCATTCGCCATGCTCGCTACTTGCGCGGCCCTCGTCGCACCGTTCGCGCTCGCGGCGGGAAGCGGCGGGGGCGGGGCGAGTGCGCCGCCCAGCCAGAGCAGCTACGACCCGACGGTCGACTATAAAAAGGGCGCCGACGCCTTTGCGTCGGGCAAATATGACGAGGCGGCGAAAGCCTTCAAAAAAGTCGTGTCGGCGGTGCCGAAGAACCCGCAGGCGAACTATCTGCTCGGCGCGAGCTATTTGGCGCAGGGTGATTTCTCGCGCGCGATAAAGCCGCTCGAGGCCGCGGTGCGTTATGACGAGAAGATGGTCGACGCACGCCGCGACCTCGGTATTGCGCAGGCGAAGCTCGGCAAGCCCGACAAGGCCGACGCGCAATTGGGCGCGCTGAAGGCGATGCGCGACGGGTGCGCGGGGACGTGCGCCGACTCGGCGAAGCTGACCGATGCGATTGCCAAGCTCGAAGCGGCGATCGCTGCGGGACCGCAGGCGCGGCGCGCGGTCGAGCCCGAGGTGCGGCTGGCGTCGGCCGACACGCTCGATGCGACCTATGTCGCCGCGGTCGGCCTGATCAACGAGCATCGCTATGAGGCGGCGATCGCGAAACTCGACGCGGCGCTGTGGGCGGCAGGGCCGCATCCCGATGTGCTCACCTATCTGGGCTTCGCTAACCGGAAGCTCAAAAATTATGGCGCGGCCGAGGCCTATTATCGCGAGGCGCTCGCGATCGCGCCGGCGCATCGCGGGGCGCTCGAATATTATGGCGAGCTGAAACTCGAACGCGGCGACGTTGCGGGGGCAAAGGCGCATCTGGCGAAGCTCGAGGCGATCTGCGGCTTCGGCTGCCACGAGGTCGACGAGCTTCGGCGCTGGATCGCGGCGGGGCGCTCATCCGCAAGCTGATCGCGCTCGCGGCGCTCCTCCTCGGCGCCGCCGCGACGCCGGGCGGCGCGCCACCGGCGTTCGAGCAGTTGCGCTGGACTGCGCCGGGGGCCGAACTTGCCCTGCTATCGCAGCAGCCGGCGGCCTGCCTGGCGGGCGACGATGACATCATCCGTGGCGGCCGGGCGCTGTTCGCGACCCCGACCTTGCTTGGCGGGCAGGCCGCGAAGGCGGGGCTGAGCTGTGCCAGCTGCCATATCAACGGGCGCGACAATCCTCATTTCCTGCTCGCGGGTGTGTCGGCGGTGCCGGGGACCGCCGATGTGACCAACAGTTTCTTCAGCGCGGCGCGCGGCAACGCCCGCTTCGATCCGGTCACCATCCCCGATCTGGCGAAGCCGGGGAAAGTGTCGCGCGATCCCGGAACGCGCACGCTCGAAACCTTTATCAGCAACCTGATCGTCGAGGAATTCGGCGGGCGGGAGCCGACGCCCGCGATGCTCGATGCGCTTGCCGCCTATGTGCGCGCGGTCCGGCCCTGTCCGGGTGGCCAAAGGATTCCGCGGCGGCTGGACGATCAGCTTGCGGCGATTGCGGACGGCGCTGCGGGGGTGCAGCTGATGAGCGATCATGGCGATCTGACGGGTATGCAGCTGGCGATCGCCTCGATGCGCCATCAGCTGGGGTTGGTCACCGAGCGCTATGCAGGGCCGGCTTTCGCGCGCGATCGCAAGGCTTTGCTTGCGGCGTCGCGTTGAATTGCAGGCGCTCGGGGATATCGCCGCGCCCGGCGAGGTTCGGTTGAGTCTCGACCGCTGGAAGCGCGATTTCGACGCGGGGCTGACGCGGCGTCTCCGTGGCGCCGAAGCGCGCTCGCTCTACGACAGGAGGCGTCTCAACCGCGCGCTTCGCTAGTACGGGCGGCGTCGGCAATCATGTTGCGCCGCAGCACCACTTCTGTTAGGGGCGCGGCGTTTCGCGGCGCTCCGGGCGCTGCCCCCTTCCATCAAGGCTCAAATTCGCATGTCTCTGCGCAATATTGCGATTATCGCACACGTCGATCATGGCAAGACCACGCTCGTCGACCAGCTGTTCCGCCAGTCGGGTACGTTCCGCGACAATCAGCGCGTCGAGGAACGCGCGATGGATTCGAACGATCTCGAAAAGGAACGCGGGATCACGATCCTGGCGAAGTGCACCAGCGTCGAATGGGGCGAGGGCGAGAACGCGACGCGGATCAACATCGTCGACACCCCGGGCCACGCCGACTTCGGCGGCGAGGTCGAGCGCATCCTCAGCATGGTCGACGGCGTGATCTTGCTCGTCGACGCGGCCGAAGGCCCGATGCCGCAGACCAAGTTCGTGACCGGCAAGGCGCTCGCGCTCGGCCTCAAGCCGATCGTTGTCGTCAACAAGATCGACCGCAGCGACGCGCGCGCCGCCGAAGTGCTCGACGAGGTGTTCGAACTGTTCCTGACGCTCGAGGCCAATGACGAGCAGCTCGACTTTCCGATCCTCTACGCCTCGGGCCGCGGCGGCTATGCCTCGGAAAGCCCCGACGCGCGCGAGGGCGATCTGACGCCGCTGTTCCAGACGATCGTCAATCACGTACCGACCCCGGGTCTGCCCGTGGACGCGCCCTTCACCTTCCTCGCGACCCTGCTCGACCGCGACAATTTCATCGGTCGCATCCTCACCGGCCGCGTCCAGTCGGGCACGGTCAAGGTCAACCAGCCGATCCACGCGCTCGACGCCGACGGCAAGGTGATCGAAGCCGGCCGCGCGTCGAAGCTGCTCGCCTTCCGCGGGCTCGACCGCGTGCCGGTCGACGAGGCGAAAGCGGGCGACATCGTCGCGATCGCGGGCCTCACCAACGCGACCGTCGCGAACACGATCGCCGACACCAGCGTCAGCGAACCGATCGCCGCGCAGCCGATCGACCCGCCGACGCTGTCGATGCGCTTTGCGGTCAACGACAGCCCGATGGCGGGCCGCGAGGGCAGCAAGGTGACGAGCCGCATGATCCGCGACCGCCTGTTTCGCGAAGCCGAGACGAATGTCGCGATCCGCATCACCGAAAGCGCCGACAAGGACAGCTTCGACGTCGCGGGCCGCGGCGAGCTCCAGCTCGGCGTGCTCATCGAAACGATGCGCCGCGAAGGCTTCGAGCTCGGCATCAGTCGCCCACGCGTGCTCTATCAGACGGACGAGGGCGGTCAGCGCACCGAGCCCTATGAAACCGTCGTCATCGACGTCGACGACGAGCATAGCGGCACGGTCGTCGAAAAGATGCAGATCCGCAAGGCCGACCTCACCGACATGCGCCCCTCGGGCGGCGGCAAGACGCGCATCACCTTCTCGGGCCCCTCGCGCGGCCTGATCGGCTATCATGGCGAATTCCTGTCGGACACGCGCGGCACCGGGATCATGAACCGCCTGTTCGAGAAATACGGGCCGTACAAGGGCCAGATCGAGGGCCGCAAGAACGGCGTCCTCATCTCGAACGGCAATGGCGAAGCCGTCGCCTACGCGCTCGGCCCCTTGGAAGAGCGCGGCATCCTGTTCGTCTCGCCCGGCGAGGCGCTCTATGAGGGCATGATCATCGGCGAGAATGCGAAGCCCGAGGATCTCGAGGTCAACCCGATGAAGTCGAAGCAGCTCACGAACTTCCGTTCGACGGGCAAGGACGACGCGATCCGCCTGACCCCGCCCAAGCGCATGACGCTCGAACAGGCGATCGCCTATATCGACGACGACGAGATGGTCGAGGTGACCCCGAAGAATATCCGCATCCGCAAGGCGATCCTCGATCCGCACGAGCGGAAGAAAGCGTCGCGCAAGAAGGAAGCGGCGTAACGCGCGCCGCGACCGCCCGGGGCGCGCTGCGTTCTTCGTGAACGCGGCGTTACCGGCGGTTCAATCCTTTTTTCATGCCGCAAGCATAGACCCGGAATCTTCTGCACGGAGGGGACGGCAATGACGATGCGCGTGGAAATCGAGCGGCTCAGCAACGAACATCGCCGGCTGCTCACGCTCGCCGGGCATCTGGGACGCCATATCGCCGGGGCGTTCCCGCCCGACGCGAACGCGCGCGAGGATTTCAACACGGTCCGCACCCGCTTTCGTACCGAGCTGATCGCGCATCTGAAGCGCGAGGACTGGGTGCTCTATCCCTCGCTTCTCGCCAGCGGCGACCGCGAGCTGACCGACACCGCGCAGAATTTCGTCGGTGAAATGGGGCATATTTCCGACGCCTTTGCCGCCTATAGCCGCCAGTGGCTGCCCGACGCGATCGCTGCCGACTGGCCGGGCTATTGCGCCGCGACCAAGACTCTGCTCGCCGCCCTTGCTGCGCGTATCGAGCGCGAGGACGCCGGGCTCTATCCGCTGGCGCTGACCGTCGAGGCGGTCGATGCCCGCGCCGCCGCCGCGCCCCGCACGGCCGTTCCGGGGCAACCGCCGGCCTTCTGACCATCGCGACCGGCCGGACGGTCGACGACGCGCTTGAATTGATGTGCGGCAAAGCGCATGGGGGCGTCCGCGGCGGGGAGTCTGCCGCTCGAGCCCGATGCACGTCTGTCGTCTGCATCGGGCGGCGCCTGTCCATTTCCTGGGAGCGATGCGTTGGGGCGGCTGATCCTGTTCAACAAGCCGTACGGCGTCCTCTCGCAATTTACCGATCGCGAGAGCGAAGGCGCGCGCGCGACGCTCTCCGACTATATTGACGTGCCGGGGGTCTATCCCGCGGGCCGGCTGGACCGGGATAGTGAAGGCCTGCTTATCCTGACCGACGACGGCGCGCTGCAGGCGCGCATCTCGTCGCCGAAGCACAAGATGCCCAAAACCTACCTCGTGCAGGTCGAGGGCGATCCCGACGTCGCCGCGCTGGAGGCGCTCCGCTGCGGCGTCACCCTGAACGACGACCCGACGCGCCCGGCGACCGTCCGCCGTATCGACCCGCCGATGCTGTGGGACCGCGACCCGCCCGTCCGCTACCGCAAAAGCGTCCCCGACAGCTGGATCGAACTGACGATCACCGAAGGCCGAAACCGCCAGGTCCGCCGCATGACCGCCGCGGTCGGCTATCCGACGCTGCGGCTGGTGCGCCGGCGGATCGGGGGGTGGGAGATCGGCGAACTGGGGCCTGGGGAATGGCGCGAGGCGCGGTGAACCGGCGCATTCGGTAGTTGGCGGCGCGACGGGAAGGATTTGGAAGGCCTCATGCGGCGGCCGCTGCCGGCCGGTCCGGGCGGGCTCGCGCGCGAAGGTAGGGGAGCAGTAGCAGGACGCCGCCCGCGATCAGCGACAGGTTGACGATCCACGCGATGGGATCGGCACCGGTGAGGCCGCCGCGCAGCACGAAATGCACCGCGGCGGTGAGCAGCGTCAGCGTGGCGGTCGCAATGCGGCCGATGCGTGAAAGGCTCGCGGCGGGGAGGCGGATCGCTGCGGCCAGGAAGATCAGGCTGACGGCCAGCCAGGCGCCGATCTTGGGCAATTCGTAGCGATAGAAGTAGCGCGTG
>CBJKNR010000137.1:0-8311 GCA_966417555.1 uncultured Sphingopyxis sp. | reverse complement strand
GTTTGCAGGAAGTCGAGGTCGGCGGTCACCGGGGCATCGCCGCTGCGCATCGTCATCGTCGCGGCGATCGGCGAGCTGCGCCCGTCGGGAATGTCGATCCGCGCCGCGTCGAGAAGCAGCGGCGCGGGAAGAATCGCGGTCATGATCGACAGCGCATTGATGCCGGGATCGAAGACGCCGAAGCCGCCAGCTTCGAGAATCCATTCCTGCCCCGGGTGCCAGCGGCGAATATCTTCCTTCCACCGGATATGCGCGGCGCGGATCGCCTTGTCGCCGAGCCAGTCGCGCGCCGCAGCCACGCCGGCCGCCTCGCGTGAATGCCAGGTCGCGAACAGGGTGACGCCGCGTGAAAGAGCGTGATCGGCGAGCGCCGTGATCTCGGTCGTGGTCGCGGCCGGCGGCTTTTCGAGCATGACATGCAGTCCCGCGTCGATCGCTGCGGCCGCGATCGCGTGGCGGCCGGCCGGCGGAGTACAGATCGACACGGCGTCGAGGCGGTGATCGCCCGCGATCATCGCGGCGATGTCAGCGTGTCCCGGGACGCCATCGAGCTGCGCATGGCGGCTGGCGGTTGCGACAAGCTTGTACCGATCGTCCGCAAGGATGGCCGGAAGATGCTGGTCGCGTGCGATTTTTCCAATTCCGACCAATCCCAGGCGAATCATGATTCTTTCATCCCATTTTCATTTGTCTGATATATATGCTTCCTATCCGTCGCGGTTCGCGTTATCAACCGATTCCTGCCGCGGGCCTGAAATTGTGTATTGAGAAGGATATATATGGGAGACGGGGCGAAAACGCGGCCAAAAGGCAAGGGGGGGCTGCGGTCGCGTGCCTGGTTCGACAATCCGGATAACCCGGATATGACGGCGCTCTATCTCGAACGCTATCTGAACTATGGGTTCAGCATCGACGAACTGCAGTCGGGCCGGCCGATCATCGGTATCGCACAGACGGGCAGCGACCTCACGCCCTGCAACCGCCATCATCTCGAGCTTGCGAAGCGCGTGCGCGACGGGATTCGCGACGCGGGAGGCATCGCGATCGAATTTCCGACGCACCCGATCCAGGAAACGGGCAAGCGGCCGACCGCGGGGCTCGACCGCAACCTCCAATATCTCAGCCTTGTCGAGGCGATCCATGGCTATCCGCTCGATGGTGTGGTGCTGACGATCGGCTGCGACAAGACGACGCCGGCGTGCCTGATGGCGGCGGCGACGGTGAATATCCCCGCGATCGCGCTTTCGGTCGGGCCGATGCTCAACGGCTGGTTCAAGGGCGAACGTACCGGGTCGGGCACGATCGTCTGGCGTGCGCGTGAAATGCTCGCGGCGGGCGAGATCGATTACAAGGGCTTCGTCGAACTCGTCGCCTCGTCGGCGCCCTCGACGGGCTGGTGCAACACGATGGGCACCGCGACGACGATGAATTCGCTGACCGAGGCACTCGGCATGTCGTTGCCCGGATCGGCGGCGATCCCGGCGCCCTATCGCGACCGGCAGGAATGCGCCTATCGCACCGGAATGCAGATTGTCGAGATGGTGCACGCCGACCGCAAGCCGAGCGACATATTGACGCGCACCGCCTTTTTGAACGCCATTCGCGTCAATTCGGCGATCGGCGGGTCGACCAATGCGCCGATCCATCTCAACGCCATCGCGCGGCACATCGGCGTCGAGCTGACGCTGGAAGACTGGGAGGCGCAGGGGGCCGACGTGCCGCTGATCGTGAATTTGCAGCCGGCAGGCAGCTATCTGGCCGAGGATTTCTATCGCGCAGGCGGCGTCCCGGCGGTGATGGGGCAATTGCTTCGCGCCGGGCTGATCGATGGCGAGGCGCTCACCGCCAACGGCCAGACGATCGCGGCGAATATCGGCACGTCCGACACGCAGGATGTCGACGTCATCCGGACGCTCGACGCACCGCTCAAGCCTGCGGCGGGCCTGACCGTGCTGCGCGGCAATCTGTTCGACAATGCGGTGATGAAGCTCAGCGTCATTTCGCCCGAGTTCCGTGAACGTTATCTGAGCAATTCGGCCGATCCCGACGCGTTCGAGGGCGTTGCGATCGTGTTCGACGGGCCCGAGGATTATCACCGCCGCATCGACGATCCGGCGCTCGGCGCCGACGCCAGTTCGATCCTGATCATGCGCGGCGCGGGGCCGATCGGCTATCCGGGCGGCGCCGAGGTCGTGAACATGCGGCCGCCCGTGGCGCTGATCCAGGCGGGCGTGCATGCGCTGCCGTGCATCGGCGACGGGCGCCAGTCGGGGACGAGTGGCAGCCCCTCGATCCTCAACGCGGCGCCCGAAGCCGTCGTCGGCGGCGGGCTCGCGCTCGTGCGGACGGGTGACCGCATCCGCATCGACCTTGCCAAGCGCACCGCGAACATGCTCGTCGACGATGCCGAGCTCGAGCGCCGCCGCGCCGGGCTCAAGGCCGATCCGGACTATATGCCGCCCGCGCAGACGCCGTGGCAGGAAATCCACCGCGCGCTTACCGGCCAGTTCGATGGTGGCGCCGTGCTCGAAATGGCGGTCAAATATCAGCGCGTCGCGCAGGCGCATGGCTTGCCGCGAGACAGCCACTGATGTCCGAAGTACGGGTGATTGCGCGCGAGCGGCGTGACCGCCTGGGCGAGGGGCCGATGTGGTCAGCCCGGCACGACGCCCTGTTCTGGGTCGACATACTCGGCCGGCGGATCAACCGCATGACGCTTGCCGACGGTCGGGTCGACAGTTTCGAACAGCCGCATTATGCGGCTTGGATTATCGAGCGCGAGGTCGGCGGCTTCGTTGCGGGCATCGGCCGCGACATCGTCCGCATCGACCTTGAATCCGATACTCGCGAGCCGATCGCGTCGGTCGATCCGCGCAACGCGGGCAACCGCCTCAACGATGCCAAGGCCGACGCGAAAGGGCGGATCTGGGCCGGGACGATGCCCGTCACCTGCGACCGGCCATCGGGCGCCTTCTACCGGCTCGATCCCGACGGCGCGCTGACACAGGTCGACAGTTCCTACACGATCGCCAACGGTCCCGCGATCGACCCCGGCGGCGCTTTCCTGCTCCACACTGATACCGCGCGGGGGACAGTCTTTCGTTTCGATATCCACGACGACGGATCGCTCGGCGACGCGGCACCCTTCATCGTCTTCGAGGAGGATTGGGGCAATCCCGACGGCATGACCCTCGACGCCGAGGGCGGCTTGTGGGTCGCCTGCTGGGGCGCGTCGCGTGTCATGCGCTTCGCGCCCGACGGGGCGCCCGACCGCCACATCGC
Organism: uncultured Sphingopyxis sp.; assembly: GCA_966417555.1. Lineage (GTDB taxonomy): Bacteria > Pseudomonadota > Alphaproteobacteria > Sphingomonadales > Sphingomonadaceae > Sphingopyxis. The sequence continues at coordinate 5,029 of CBJKNR010000137.1, read as the reverse complement.
GCTGCCGGCGTCACAAATCACGAGCTGCACCTTTGCCGGCCCCGATCTCGACCGGATGTTCGTCACATCGGCGTCGGATGGCGTCACCGAGGAGCATGGCGGCGCGCTGTTCGAGGTCGATCCGGGGTGCCGCGGCCTGCCGGCGCAGAAATACAAGGGTTAGAGGAGTGAAGAAGATGACGAAACTGGCTTGGGGAGCTGCCGCAGCGGCACTGGTCGTGGCGACACCGGCGGCCGGCGCGGAAGCCGTGCAATCGACCTTTGGCAAGATGCCCGACGGGCGTAGCGTTCCTGCGGTGACGCTGACCAACGGCAACGGCATTTCGGCGAGGATCATCGCGCTCGGCGCGACGCTGCAATCGGTCGTGATGCCCGACCGCGACGGCAAGAAGGCCGATGTCGCGCTCGGCTACGACAATCTTTCCGACTATATCGACCAGCCGCAATATTTCGGATCGACCGTCGGTCGCTTCGCCAATCGGCTCGCGGGCGGACGCTTCAGGCTCGACGGCAAGACGTGGCAGACGCCGGTCAACAATGGCGCGAACGCGCTGCACGGCGGGACGCTCGGCTTCGACAAGGTCTTGTGGGAAGTGACGTCGGTCAGGAGCGGCCCGACCGCATCGGTCACGCTGCGCTATGTCAGCCCCGACGGCGATCAGGGCTATCCCGGTACGATGACGGTCGATGCGATCTATTCGCTCGACGAGAATAATGATCTCCGGATCGAATATGTCGCGACCACCGATCGTCCGACGATCGCCAACATCACCAACCATGCCTATTGGAACCTGTCGGGCGAAGGCTCGGCGAACGGTGCGATGGGGCATGTCGTGACGATCCCGGCGGAAAGCTATCTGCCCACTGATTCGGGCGCGATCCCGACCGGTGAATATCGCCCGGTAGCCGGGACGGTATTCGATTTCCGCAAGCCGACCATCATCGGCGACCGCGTCCGCGACGCCAGCGACGAGCAGATCGTCTTCGGCCGCGGCTATGACCATAATTGGGTGATCGGGCGACAGGTCACCGCCGACCAGCATCTGATGGGGCGCGTCGAGGATCCGGCGTCGGGCCGCGGGTTCGAACTCTGGTCGAACCAGCCGGGGCTGCAGATGTATTCGGGCAATTTCTTCGACGCGACCAGCCACGGCAAGAGCAGGAAAATCTATCGCATGGGTGACGCGCTGGTCATGGAGCCGCAGATTTTCCCCGACGCCCCGAACCAGAAGAATTTCCCGAATGCGCGCCTCGCGCCCGGCGAAACCTATCGCAATGTGATGACCTACCGCCTCACGACGGGAGCGAAGGCGAAGCGATAGGCCGGGCTGGTCTGTCACCGCCCGGCGGCGGCACCGTCGGGCTTGGCCGTGTCGATCAGTTCGAGCACGTCGCTGATCAGCGCGCGCATCGCCTTGCGCGCCTTGTCGGGATTGCCGCTGGCGATCGCATCGCGCACCGCGGCATGGTCGGCGACATTGGCGGTGCGGCCCTTGACGCGGTTGGTGAAGCGGATCGAGGTGCGCAGCGCGGTGCTCACGACGTCGCGGAACTGGGCGTAGAACGGGTTCCGCGATGCGCGCAGGACGGCGATATGAAAGGCGATGTCGCTTTCCAGCGCGTCATCCTCGCCGCGCTCGGCCCTTTCCATCCGTTTGAGCCCTGCGTTCACCCGCTCGATATCGTCAGCGGTGGCGACGCGCGCAGCCAGCGCCGCCGCTTCGGGCTCGATCGCGACGCGCAGCTCGTTGAACTGGCGCAGCAAGTCGATCGAGAATTGCCGTTCGAGCAGCCAGCGAAGGACATCGGTGTCGAAGAGGTTCCAGGACGTGGTCGGCTGGACGGTCGTCCCCTGGCGCGGGCGAGCGCTGAGCAGGCCCTTCGCGGTCAGCATCTTCACGGCTTCGCGTGTCACCGAGCGGCTGACGCCATGCTGCTTGGCGAGTTCGGCCTCGGTCGGAAAGATCGCGCCGTCATAATCGCCGACGACGATCGCGCGTCCGATCGCATCGAGCATGCCATAGGTCAGATTACGCCCAAGCTGCGGCCCCGCATCGTCCACTCCCAATCCCGACATGTTCGCCACGTTCGTCTCCATGCATTATTTTGACCGGCCTTATCACCGATTCCGCACAGGAAGCTAGACAAGCCGTTTAAATCAGATAAATGTGATTTCAATAATCAGCCAAGGGGAGAGTCCGTATGGCGGGCCTGTCGCAAATCGATATCATCGTCATCGTCATATATGCCATCGGCATTTTCGGTCTCGCCCAATGGGTCAGCCGTGAAAAGGCGGGGCACGCCAAGGATACGTCGGACTATTTTCTCGCCTCGAAGTCGCTCCCGTGGTGGGCGATCGGCGCGTCGCTGATCGCGGCGAACATATCGGCGGAGCAGATCGTCGGCATGTCGGGCTCGGGCTATGCGCTCGGCCTCGCGATCGCCTCCTATGAATGGATGGCGGCGCTGACGCTGCTGATCGTCGGCAAATATTTCCTGCCGATCTTTCTCGAGAACAAGATCTACACGATGCCGCAGTTCCTCGAACAGCGGTACGGCAAGACGCTGCCGGTGATCATGGCGGTCTTCTGGCTCGCGCTCTATATCTTCGTGAACCTGACCTCGATCATCTGGCTCGGGTCGATCGCGGTCAACAAGGTCGCGGGCGTCGACCAGAATGTCGCGCTGATCGTGCTCGGCGCCTTTGCACTGCTCTACCAGCTCTATGGCGGGCTCAAGGCGGTCGCGCTCACTGACATCGTGCAGGTGACCCTGCTCGTCATGGGCGGCCTCATCATTTCCTATCTGACGCTCAACGAGATCAGCGACGGACAGGGCGTGATCGCGGGTTTCTCGATCCTCACCGAGCGCGTTCCGGGCCATTTCGACATGATCCTCGCGCCCGACCATCCCTTCTACAAGGATCTGCCCGGTATCGCGGTACTGGTCGGCGGCATGTGGATCGCGAACCTCAGCTATTGGGGCTTCAACCAATATATCATCCAGCGCGCGCTCGCCGCGAAGGACCTGGGTGAGGCGCAGAAGGGTGTGATCTTCGCGGCCTTCCTCAAGCTGCTGATGCCAGTGATCATCGTGCTGCCGGGTATCGCCGCGGTCGTGCTGGCGCCCGATCTCGCCAAGCCCGACGAGGCCTACCCGACGATGATGCGGCTGCTGCCCCCGGGGCTGCTCGGCCTCGTCTTCGCCGCGCTGATCGCCGCGATCATCGCGTCGACCGCGAGCAAGATCAATTCGATCGCGACGATCTTCACGCTCGACCTCTATGCGAAGGCGCGCGGGATTTCGAACGAGGCCGAGGACGAGCGGCGCGGCGGACGCGAAAAGCATCTGGTGCTGGTCGGCCGGATCACCGCGGCGCTCGCCGTGATCATCGCGTTGCTCACCGCCCGCCCGCTGCTCGGCAATTCGGACCAGGCTTTCCAGTTCATCCAGGAATTCTCGGGTTTCTTCACGCCGGGGATCACGGTGATCTTCCTGCTCGGCCTGTTCTGGAAAAAGGCGAGCGAAGCGGGCGCCATCGCGGCCGCCATCGCGTCGGTCGTGCTGTCCTATGCGTTCAAGATCGGGGTGCCCGACTTCCCTTTCATGAACCGCATGGGCCTCGTCTTCCTGATCAGCCTTGCGCTCGCGGTCGGGATCAGCCTGCTGTTCAAGGGTCGCGGCGATGCCAATCGTATCACGATGCAGGGCGTCAGCTTCGCGACGCCGACGACATTCAACGTCGCGGGTATCGGCGTGATCCTGATCCTCATCGCGCTCTACGCGACCTGGTGGTGAGCGCGCCGTCCGCCTTTCTCGCCGTCGACTGGGGCACGACCAACCGGCGCGTGTTCCGCTTCGACGGCGGCGCGGTCGCGCACACCGAGCGCGACAGCCGCGGCGCCGCGTCGGTCACCGACTTTGCGGGCGAGGTCGCGGCGATCCGCGAACGCTTCGGCGACCTGCCGATGCTGCTCGCGGGCATGGTCGGCTCGACCGTCGGCTGGCGCGTCGTGCCCTATGTCGCGGCGCCGGCGGGAATCGACGAACTGGCGGCCGGGCTCGACTGGATCGATGACCGCACCGCGATCGTGCCGGGCGTTTCCAGCCTGAAGAATGGACGCGCCGATGTGATGCGCGGCGAGGAAGTGCAGTTGCTCGGCGCGGTGGCTGGCTGGATGGTGCCGCCCGACGCACTGCTCGCGCAGCCCGGAACCCATTGCAAATGGGCGACGATGGCGGGCGGTCGCATCGCGGGTTTCACCACCGCGATGACGGGCGAGCTGTTCGCGCTGCTCCGCGGGCACAGCCTGCTCGCGGGAGCGCTCACCGCCGATGTCATCGACGGCGACGCTTTTCGCGAGGGGCTGGCCGAGGGCGCGCGGCGCGACCTCGCCGCATCGCTGTTCGGCATCCGCGCGGCGTCGGTGCTCGGGCTTCGCGACGATGCCGAAGCGGCCTCCTTTGCGAGCGGCGTGCTGATCGGCAGCGACGTCGCCGCGCGTATGGACGACTGCGCATTCGAACAAATCCATATCCTCGCCGACCCCGTCCTCGGCAATCTCTATGCCGCCGCCGTCGCGGCGACCGGCCGCGAGCCGGTGATCGTCGACAGCCATAGCGCCTTCGCGCGCGGCATCCTCGCCATCGGAGACAAAGCGCTATGACCCATGTTGCCGCCTTCGACGCCGCCTTCACGCGCTGTCCGCTCATCGCGATCCTGCGCGGCGTGAAGCCGGACGAGGTCGAGGCGATCGGCGGGGCGCTGGTCGAGGCGGGCTTTACCCTGATCGAAGTGCCGCTGAACTCGCCCGACCCGCTGGACAGCATCGGCCGCCTTGCCGCCCGGCTGAAGGGACGCGCCGTCATCGGCGCCGGCACGGTGCTGACGGTCCCCGATGTGACCGCGGTCGCTGACGCGGGCGGGACGATGATCATTTCGCCCAACACCAATGTCGATGTCATTGCTGCGACGGCGGGGGCCGGCCTTGTCTCGCTGCCGGGCTTCGCGACCCCCAGCGAAGCCTTT
>CBJKNR010000136.1:0-8331 GCA_966417555.1 uncultured Sphingopyxis sp. | reverse complement strand
TAGGCGACCGAGACCGCCGCGCCGAAAGTACCTGCGTCGTTGACCCAGCTCAAAAGGCCGGCGATGCGCGGCCCCACCTTTTCGGAGAGGTCGTTGTAGCTGCCCTGCGCCGACAGCACGCCGGTAAAGCCACTCTTGCCCGCCAGCGGATTGCCGGTGTTGAGGTCGACGACGGCGCCGAGCGACCCTTCGTCGAGTTCGGCCGATGCCGTCTTGTGGACGACGATCGAGGTGAACAATTCCGACGCGAAGACGTTGAAGTCGAAGGCGCGGTCGCGGTTCGCCGAGGCGCCGTCGGTCGAGGTCGCGACGGTTTCGAGCCCGTTGACGCGGACGCGCGTGAATTGCGATCCGAGCCCGCGCACCGTGATGCCGCGCCCCTCGCCGCCGTCGCGCTGGATCGTGATGCCGGGAATGCGCTGCAGCGATTCGGCGAGGTTCTGATCGGGGAATTTGGCAATATCCTCGGCGACGATCGCATCGACCGCAGCGACCGATTCGCGCTTCACGTCGAGCGCCTTGTCGAGCGAGGCACGGAAGCCGGTGACGACGATCTCGTCCTCGGTCGCGACCCCTTCGGCGGCGGCGGCAGCGGCGTCCTGCGCCCAGGCCGGCGAGACCGCCAGCACGGCAAGCGATGCGCCGCACGCCAGCCGGGTCAAAGCGCCAACGCTCCGCATTGCATGAATAGCCATTATCATCCTCCCTTGTGCCCCGTTGCCCCCGCTCGCGCAAGAAATGACACCGGTTACTTTGCTGGACAAAGCAATTTGGCCAATCGCTTCGTCCGTCGATTTTTCAGAGAGTGGTGATGGACCGCCGCCGTGCGACGAACCGTATCAGACCCTCTCCCTTGGAAATATTTTCTCGTTGACCGATTGGGGTAACCGGTGTCAGAAAGATTGCGGATTGCGACGAACATGTCAATACCCCAATGGAGAGGAGAGGCTGGATGGCCAAAAAGCATCGGATAGCTGCGCTTTTTCTGGCCCTTGGCCTGTCATCCGGTCCGGTGTTCGCCGCCGATGCGCCATCGCTCGCCTTCCCCGGCGCGGTCGGGCCGGCGGCGCAGACTCCGGGCGGTCGCGGCGGCCAGATATTGCGCGTGACGACCCTCGCGCCCGACGGTCCGGGTTCGCTCAAGGCTGCGATCGAGACGCCGGGGCCGCGCATCATCGTGTTCGAGGTCGGGGGTGTGATCGACATGGGACGCCGGGCGATCGAGATCAGACATCCCTATCTGACGATCGCCGGCCAGACCGCGCCGGGACCCGGCATCACGCTGATCCGCACCGGCATCGACGTGAAGACGCACGACGTCGTAATGCGCCATCTGCGCATCTACACCTGCGTCGACGGCCAGCCGAAGCGCAGCGGGTGGGAGGCCGACACCTTCTCGACCGTCGCGGCGCACAATGTCATCGTCGATCATTGCACGCTCATGTGGGGAATCGACGAGAATATGTCGGCATCGGGCCCGCGCTTCACCGGCAAGAGCGTCGACGAGTGGCGCAGGGGCACGAGTCACAATGTCACCTTCTCGAACAATCTCGCCGCCGAGGGCCTTGCCGATGCGAGCCATCCGAAGGGCGAGCACAGCAAGGGGTCGCTGATCCACGACAATGCGACGGGCATCGTCTTCTACCGCAACGTCTGGGCGCACAATGTCGAGCGCAACCCGCTGATCAAGGGCGGCGCGCGAGCGCTGATGATCAACAATCTGATCTATAATCCGCAGCATCGCGCAGTGCACTACAACCTCATGAACCTCGAATGGGTCGGGCATGGCTATGTAACGGGGCAGATCACCGCGATCGGCAATGTCATGCGCGGCGGCAACGACACCGACAGGGACCTGCCCTTCCTGATGCTCGGCGGCGACGGCGACCTCGAATATTATGGCAGGGACAATCTCGCGGTCGACCGTCACGGCCAGCCGCTCCCCGAGTTCGGCCGTTACGGCGAGACGCAGGCGAAACTGATCCGCGCCAAGGCGCCGCTCGCCCCGGTCGGCGGTTACAGCATCCTGCCGGTGCGCGATGTCGAGACCTCGGTGCTCTCGACCGCCGGCGCGCGGCCCTGGGCGCGCGACGGCGAGGAGATTCGGGTGCTGTTCTTCGTTGCGGAGGGCCGCGGGCAAGTGATCGACGACGAGAAGCAGGTCAGCGGCTACCCCAAGGTCGGGGAGGTGCGCGCGCCCTTCGCCGAAGCCGAATGGGATCTGGCGACAATGGAACCGAAATCGGGCGTCTATCCGGGCCAGACCGCGCCGCTGCCGCAGGAAAATCTGTCGGCGCGCGATCGCGCGTCGCGGACGGGGAATTGACGATGGTCATGCTGCTCGCGCTGCTGCTGGCCGGGGGCACCGCGCCCGCGATGGTCGTGATCGACGAAGCGGCGACGGTGCGCGAGGAAGCGCCGCCGCACGGCGCGATCGGCATGTCGACCGCGTACCGGATCAGCGATTCGGTGCCCGCACCGCGCAGCTTCGAATTCCGCAAGCGCGCGCTCCACGTCGGCGCCGCGATCGGCATCCATCCGATCGACCATGACGAGATCTATTATGTCCTCTCGGGCACGGGCATCGTCCATTCGGACGGCGAGGAGAAGACGCTGAAGGCCGGGACCGCAGCGTGGCTCTACAGGGGTGCGACGGTCGGCATCCGCCAGACCGGCAGCGAGCCGCTGGTGTTGATCGTCGCCTATCCGAACAAGGCGGCCGGGCAATGACCGTCGGCCGCCGCGCCTTGCTGACCGCGAGCCTCGCATTGCCTTTTGCGAACGCGGCGGCGCGCGAGGCGTGGACGCGGCCCGTGGGCCTGACGCCCGACGCGAGCATCGCGCTCTGGCCCGAAGGCCATCTCGAGCCCCCGCCGGGCCTCGTCGAACGGGTCGTGCAACGCAGCGACGACCCGCAGGCCAGCGACCGGATGCTCGAGGGGATCGCACGCCCGCGGCTCGACATCTTCCGGCCCGCCAGACCCAATGGCGCGGCGGTGATCCTCGCGCCCGGCGGCGGCTATCGCTATGTCGTGATCGACAAGGAGGGCTATGAGCTCGCGCGCTGGCTGAAGGACCGCGGCGTTACAGCCTATGTGCTCTTCTATCGTCTGCCCGGCGACGGCTGGGCGAACGGCGCGGACGCGCCGCTCGCCGATGCGCAGCGCGCGGTGCGGCTGGTGCGCAGCCGCGCTGGCGTGGACGACATCAACCCGGCGCGCGTCGCCTTCGGCGGCTTTTCGGCCGGCGGGCAGGTCGCGACGAGCCTGCTCACGCGCTTCGATGCGAAGGTCCATGCGCCGGTCGACGCCGCCGATGCGCTGTCGGCGCGTCCCGATGCGCTCGCCGCCATCTATCCGGTCGTGTCGATGGATCCCGCGATCGCCCATGCGGTCAGCCGCGAGAAGCTGATCGGCGCGAACCCCGATGCGATGCGCGAGACACTCTATTCGCCCGAGCGCAACGTCCGCGCCGACCAGCCGCCGCTCTGGCTGCTTCATGCCGAAGACGACGAGGTCGTGAAGGTCGAGAACAGCGTGCGCCTCCGCGCCGCAACACGCAATATCGGGGCGCCGGTGGAGGCGCATTTCTTCGAGCGCGGCGGGCATGGCTTCGGGCTGATGAAGACCGCGGGGCTGCCCGTTGCGATCTGGCCCGAGCTGCTCTGGAACTGGCTCGGCACACACAAGATCGCCTGAACCCCCGTCATTGCGAGGAGCCGAAGGCGACGCTGCAATCCAGAGCGGCGCAGGGCCGCTCTGGATTGCTTCGCTTCGCTCGCAATGACGGCTTCCTAGGATCCCGGCTGGATGTAGGGCACGCGCGCGAACAGCTCGCGTTCCCATTGCCGCGGGTCGTTCTCGACGCGGTTTTCCGTGTCGAAGACCATCGTTTGCCGCCGGTCGGGATCATAGGCAGGCCAGCCCGGATCACCGGTCCGCGCGAAGCGGACGAACGCGTCCATCACCCGGTCGCTCATCGCCTGCTGCGCGGCGGTCGGGGCAGAGATGGTGCCGAAGCCGAGACCAATGTCGTCGGCGTGCTTCGCGCTCTCGAAATCGAGCTGATAGACGAAAGCCGGCGCCCCGGCCCGGGCGCGCGCTTCGGCCTCCTCGACCTGCCCGCGCCAGCTGCGCGCTGCGGTGACGATACGGTGGAACAGCTCGAGCGGTTCGGCTTGGGGATAGCGCGCGCGGAATTGCTCGACCACCCATGAAGGCTCGATGTCGATCCGCATTTCGGGCGCGATCCGCATGGCAAGATTATCGAAACCCAGCCCCGCGAGCTGCTTGCCGTCCGGCGCGTAGAAAGCGTGCGTCTCCATCACCGTGTTGCCGAGCATCATCGGAATGGCAAGCGACTGCGGCGCGGCATCGGGCCAGAACGGATGGCGCACGAGGTGCTTCATGTCGAGCACCGGACCCATATATACGGAGCCGCCGAGGATCGGATCGGTCGCCGACAGCGCCCCGACGAGCAGCGCGACCGGCGCGGTCGCGGGATCGACGCCCTTCCCCAGCCTGTCGAGGAACGCCTGCGCGCGTTTCGTCGCATTGAGCGGGCCCGAGGCGGTTACCTGCTGCCCGCTCATCGTGATCGCCTTGTGGAACAGGCCGCTGGCCTCGGGCATCGCCATCAGCGTCGCGATCTTCGCGCCGCCGCCCGACTGGCCGAAGACGGTGATGTTGCCGGGATCGCCGCCGAAGCCGGCGATATTGCGCTGCACCCATTCGAGCGCGAGGATCAGGTCGAGCTGCCCCGCATTGCCGCTGTCGGGAAAACGCGGGTCGAGCCGCGCGAGATAGAGATAGCCGAGCGCGTTGAGGCGATGGTTGACGGTGACCACGACGACATCGCCGCGCGCCGCGAGCGCCGCCCCGTCGTTGACCGGATCGGTGACGCTGCCGGTCGAATAGGCGCCGCCGTGGAAATAGACCATGACAGGGCGCTTGTCGGCGGGCCGCGGCCAGGCGTTGGGGGTCCAGATGTTGAGGAACAGGCAATCCTCGCTGGCCGGCGCATAGCGATCGCCCTGCTGCGGGCAGGCAGGCGCGAAATCGCCGGTCGCCTCGAAAGGCCTGCGGTGGTCGGGCGGCGCGACGGGCGGCCGGAAACGGCGGGGCGCGGTGTCGAGCCCGTAGCGGATGCCGCGAAAGCGGATCGCCATAAAACTCGCGCCCGCGCGGTGCCGTTCGACGACTGATCCGACATAGGGGCCGGCCGGTGTATTGACGGTCAGCCGCTGGTCGGGCGGCGTCGTGTAGGTTCGGGCCGATGCCGCCGATGCGGCAAGCCCCAGCCCCGCCGCGAGCAGCGTCCGGCGGCCGATCGCCTCAGCGCCGGACATCGAGCCCGCCGCCGTGGAAGGCGTCGATGTCGGCCTGGCCGAAGCGGCTCGCGTCGCCCGGCAGCGAATGTTTGAGGCAGGTGAGCGCCAGCCCCGATTCGGCCATGGCGCGTGCATCCCCGCCGGAGAGATGCGCGTGAAGCACGCCTGCGGCAAAGGCGTCGCCCGCACCGATGCGGTCGACGATGCCGGTGACGTCGATCTCGTCGGTCTGGTGGCCGCCGTCGCGCAGGTCGACGCGCGCCGCGATGCGGTGGTGGTCGGCGGTGACGGTATGGCGCGCGGTCGAGGCGATCAGCCTGAGGCTCGGGAAGGCGGCAAAGCCTGCTTCGGCCGCCTCGCGCCGACGGTCCTCGCCCTCGCCGCTGAATTCGCGGCCGAGCACGAGCGAGAGGTCGCGGTGATTGCCGAAGAGGATGTCGGCGATGCCGATCAGTTCGGAGAGGATTGCGCGCGGATCGCTGTCCCATGCCTCCCACAGCATCGCGCGATAATTGCCATCGAAGCTGACGGGGACACCGAGTCGCCTTGCCGCGCGCGCTGCCCCGAGCGCCGCCTCGGCCGAACGCGGCCCGAGTGCGGGAGTGATGCCCGACAGGTGGAGCAGGCCCGCCCCTTCCAGCACGCGGTCGAAGTCATAATCTTCGGGCCCGGTGGCCGCGAAGCTCGACCCCGCGCGATCGTATACGATTTCCGACGCGCGAAGCCCCGCGCCGACGCTGAGGAAATAGAGCCCCATGCGCCCCGATCCCTCGCCGACTTCGGCGCAATCGACGCCCGCGCCGCGCACCGCCGCGACCGCACCGCGGCCCAGCGCATTGGCGGGAACGCGGCTGACCATCGCACAATCATGGCCGAGATACGCGAGCCCGATCGCGACATTCGCCTCCGCGCCGCCGACGTGGAGCGCGAGCGACGGCGACTGCATCAGCAGCTCGTTGCCCGGCGCGGTCAGGCGGGTCAGCAATTCGCCGAAAAAGACCAGTTTGCCTTGCGCCATCCCCAACTCCGTTTGCCCTGAGCTTGTCGAAGGGCCGTTCTTCTTGCGGTCTCAAAAGGCAGAACGATGCTTCGACAAGCTCAGCACGAACGGCTTTGAGATTGTTTATCGCGCCAGCCAGCCGCCGTCGACGGCGAGGATATGACCCTGCACATAATCCGAGGCGCGCGAGGCGAGGAACACCGCGGCACCGCCAATGTCGCTTGGGTCGCCCCAGCGGCCTGCGGGGATGCGTTCCATGATCTGGCGGTTGCGCGTCTCGTCGCCTTGCAGCGCGGCAGTGTTGTTCGTCGCGATATAGCCCGGCGCGATCGCATTGACCTGCACGCCCTTTGCCGCCCATTCGTTCGCGAGCAGCTTGGTGAGCCCCCCGACACCCGATTTCGACGCGGTATAGCTCGGCACGCGGATGCCGCCCTGAAAGGTCAGCATCGAGGCGATGTTGATGATCTTGCCCGACCCACGCGCGATCATGTGGCGCCCTGCCGCCTGGCAGAGGAAGAAAAGCGTCTTGAGATTGGTGTCCATCACCGCATCCCAGTCTTCCTCGGTGAAGTCGACGGCGTCGGCGCGGCGGATGATGCCGGCATTGTTGACGAGAATGTCGATGCGCCCGAATTCGGCGAGCACCGCGTCGACGAGCGGCTGCACCGCACCGACGCTCGACAGGTCGGCGGCGAAATTCTCGGCCCGGCGCCCGAGCCCGCGCACCTTGCCGACGGTCTCGTCGGCGGGCGAGCGGCCCGCAGCGGCGATGTCGGCGCCGGCTTCGGCGAGCGCGAGCGCGATCCCCTGCCCGATGCCGGTGTTGGCGCCGGTAACGAGCGCGACTTTTCCAGTGAGGTCGAATGCCTGCATCGTTCGTCTCAATCCTCTCGTCATGCTGAACTTGTTTCAGCATCCATGGCCCGCCTCCTCATCCGGCGCGGCGCCTTTGGAAAGGTCCGGCCATGGACCCTGAAACAAGTTCAGGGTGACGAAGAGAAAGGGAATATTCCTTACGACAACTGACAGATGTCGAGGACGTTCATGTCGGTATAATCCTGATTCTCGCCCGCCATCGCCCAGATGAAGGCATAGGCCTTCGTACCCGCGCCCATATGGATCGACCAGGGCGGGCTGATCACCGCTTCCTCATTCTGCATCACGATATGGCGGGTTGCCTCGCCCTCGCCCATGAAATGCATGACACGGTCGGTGTCGACATTGTCGAGCTCGAAGTAGAAATAGATCTCGCTACGGCGCTCGTGGATATGCGGCGGCATCGTGTTCCAGACGCTGCCTTCCTTGAGCACGGTCAGCCCCATGACGAGCTGCGCGCTGTCGCACACCCCCGGAATGACGAGCTGATAGATCGTGCGCTCGTTCGATTCGGCGAGGCTGCCGCGATCGAGCGCATTGGCGTCGGCGATGCCGAGCTTGCGCGTCGCGAACGCCTTGTGCGCCGGGCATGACGCCAGATAGTAGCGCGCGCCCTTCCCTGCGAATTCGACGTCCTTCGCGCCCATCGTCACATAGAGGCAATCCTTGTTGCCGAGCGTGAAGACCTCGCCATCGACGGTGACGGTGCCTTCCACCGGCGAGACGTTGACGATCGCAAGCTCGCGGCGCTCGAGGAAGGGATGGCCCGCGGCCGACGGCGGCTCGGTCTGCGCCGGCAGCTTGACCGGCGCCGAACCGACGGCAACCCCGCCGATCACGAAACGGTCGGCGTGGGTATAGTTGAGGACGCACTCGCCCTCGCGGAAGAGGTTCCGGATCAGATAGCGGTCGCGCAGATCGGCGTTCGACACCTCCTCCATCATCACGGGATGGGTGGCATAATAGGTCTTGGAAAACATGGGATGGCATCCTCGCTCGAGATTTCTGGCTTGCCGTCTTGCTAGATTTGATGGTAACCGGTGTCAAGAGGTGTTGACGCCCCCGCCGGGCGGTTGATTTTACGCTTTCGAGCGCCCATCACCATGGAAAGCGCGAGCCTGAC
>CBJKNR010000135.1:0-8566 GCA_966417555.1 uncultured Sphingopyxis sp. | reverse complement strand
CCGATGCTGGGCAAGCCGAGCCAGCCGATCGACGTGTCGCCGCGCTTTGCGGTGCGCGAGGGCGACTGGAAGCTCCTCGCAAATGATGGCGGCACCGACGTCGAGCTCTATGACCTCGCGCGCGATCCGATGGAAAGGCAGGATATGGCGTCAAGCGAGCCCGAAGTGCGCGGGCGCTTGCTGGCGAAGCTGAAGAAATGGCTTGCCCGGCTGCCCCGATAGGCGTGCCGCGGAACCGATGAGCCAGACCCGGAATCGAATGATCGCCCGACCATGAAAGCCGCATCGCGCCGCACTGCCCCTGCCCCCGCCCCATCGCTCGACGGCATGCGCTTCGTCGAGGGCGGCGCCTTCACCATGGGGTCGGATCGCTTCTACCCCGAGGAACAGCCGCTGCGCCGCGTCAAGGTCGACAGCTTCTGGATCGACGAAACGCCGGTGACCAACGCCGCCTTCGCCGAATTCGTCGCCGCGACGGGATATCGCACGCTCGCCGAGCTGCCGCCCGATCCCAAGCTGTATCCCGGCGCCGATCTGGACGGCGTCGAACCCGGATCGCTGCTGTTCCAAAAGGCCGACGGCCTGATCCCGCTCGACGATCCGTCAGGATGGTGGGCCTTCGTCCCCGGCGTCGACTGGCGGCACCCGACCGGCCCCGAAAGCTCCATCGAAGGCATGGAGGAGCACCCCGTCGTCCATGTCGCGCACTGCGATGCCGAAGCCTATGCCAAATGGGCAGGCAAATCGTTGCCCACCGAAGCCGAATGGGAATATGCCGCGCGCGGCGGCGTCGACGGACAGGATTATGCCTGGGGCGACGAGCTGGCGCCGGATGGCGCGATCCTCGCCAACTATTGGCTCGGCCTCTTCCCCGTTTCGACGACCAAAGCCGACGGCAATTATCGCACGACGCCGGTCGGCAGCTTTCCGGCCAATGGCTACGGTCTTTTCGACATGATCGGCAACGTCTGGGAATGGACGCGCGACTGGTATGCCGCGCCGCAGGCGGCAAAGAGTAAATCGCCCTGCTGCGCGATCACCAACCCGCGCGGCGCAACGCTCGCACAAAGCTATGACGATGCGACGCCCGGCGCGCGCATCGGCCGCAAGGTCATGAAGGGCGGCTCGCACCTCTGCGCCGTCAACTATTGCCAGCGCTACCGCCCGGCGGCGCGGCATCCGCAACATGTCGACAGCGCGACGAGCCACATCGGCTTTCGCTGCGTGTCGCGACGAAAGGGAGAATGACTATGCGGCGCACCGCGCACTGGACACGGCGAGCGATGCTCGCGCTGCTGATCACGGCGACATCGGCCAGCGCGCAGGCGCCCGCGCCCCGTGCGGGGCTGACGCCGGCACCGCCTCCCGTTGCGGCGCAGCGCCCGAACATCCTCCTGATTCTCGTCGACGATCTCAAGCCCGCGCTCGGCACTTATGGCGATCGTACCGCGATCACCCCGAATATGGACCGGCTCGCGCAGCGCGGGCTGCAGTTCAACCTGGCCTATGCCAACGAAGCCGTCTGCGCGCCGAGCCGCATCAACTTGATGAGCGGCGCGCGCTCGACGAGCAGCGGCATCTATAATTTCGGGATGAACCTGCGCGACTATATGCCCGACGCGGTGACCCTGCCCGACTATTTCATGCGCGCGGGCTATCACACCGAAAGCATGGGCAAGGTCTATCACATCGGCCATGGCACCGTTGGCGACACCGCCGGCTGGTCGGTCCCGCACCACAAGGAAAAGGTGGTCGAATATGTCGATCCCGCCAGCACCGGCGGAAAGCCGACGCAGGAAGAAGCCTTGTTCGAGGAAGTGCCGGTGCCGGCAGGCAACCCCTTCGCCTACGCCCGCACGCTCGCGCGCGGCGCGGCGTGGGAAATGCCCGACGTCGCCGACGAGGCCTATGCCGACGGCCGCACTGCCAGGCGCGCCGGGGAGCGGCTGAAGGCGCTGAAAAAGGGCAAGCAGCCCTGCTTCCTCGCCGTCGGCTTTGCGCGCCCGCACCTGCCCTTCTCGGTCCCCAAGCGCTATTGGGACATGTATGATCCGGCGAAGCTGCCAATGCCGGAATTCGAACAGCTACCCGCAGGCGCGCCCGCCTATACCGACAAGCAGGGCGGCGAGATCAACGCCTATCGCGAGCCGCCGCAGAATGTCCGCGGCGACAAATTTCCGCCCGAGTTGAAGCGCCAGTTGCTCCACGGTTATTATGCCGGCATTTCCTATGTCGATGTCCAGATCGGCAAGGTGCTGGGGGCGCTCGACCGTGAAGGGCTCGCCGACAACACCATCGTCATTCTGTGGGGCGACCATGGCTACCATCTCGGCGATCATGGCATCTGGACCAAGCACACCAATATGGAGCAGGCGACGCGCATCCCGCTGATCTTTGCAGGGCCGGGCATCGTCAAGGGACGTTCGACCGACCAGCTCGCCGAGACCGTCGACATCTATCCGACGCTTGCGGCGCTCGCCGCCCTGCCCGCTCCCGCGGGTCCGCAGCCGATCGACGGCACTTCGCTCGCGCCGGTGCTGCACGACCCCGCGGCGCGCGTGCGTGGTTATGCCTATCACGCCTATCCGCGTCCGGGGCGGCTCGGGCAGGCGATCCGCACCGACCGCTACCGCCTCGTCCGCTGGACGCAGGAAAAGACCGGCGCGCGCGACTATGAACTCTATGATCTGGTCGCCGATCCCGAAGAGACGCGCAACCGGGCCGACGCGCTGCCCGAGGTGCGCGCCGAGCTCGACGCGATCCTCGACAGCCAGCCCGCGGCGCGGCCGACCAACGGCAAGCCTCGCCGGAACTGAGGGTTCGGGGAATGAAGAAGAGGCCGCGGTGCTCGCGGCCTCTTCTTCGTCACGCGGGCAGCGCGGTCAGCGCCCGCGCGAGGGCACCGGAAGCGGCGTGTCGCTGGCGACGGGCTCGCCGAGCTGCGGCCACCCCGCCGGACTCCACCCGAAACGCTGGATGTGCGGCGCGCGCGCGGGCGTGCATTTCATCCCCGGCGCCGGATTGGCGTGATAGATGATCCAGCTTTCCTTGCCGTCGGGCGAGGTGAAGAATCCGTTGTGCCCCGTCGCATAGACGCCATTCGCGCTCTTGAAGACAGGCTGTGCCGTCTTGGTCCAGACCTTGGGATCGAGCACGTCCGATCCCGCGGGCGCGTGCAACAGGCCGAGCGAATAATCGTCGGACCAGCAGGCGCTCGCCGAATAGATCAGGAACAGGTCGCCCTTCGGCCCCCGTATGAATTCAGGGCCTTCGAGGATCTGGCGCCCACCCTGCTTTTCCCATGGCTTGTCGGGCATCGCGATCACGCTTTCGGGCCCGGTGAGCGTCCAGGGATTGCGCATTTCCGCGATCGCCAGCCCGCTGTCGGGGCCGATATAGGGCGAGTAGGCGAAATAGCGTTTGCCGCCATGCTCGAAAACGGTTCCGTCGATCCCGGCGCGCGCGGTGTTGACGCGCCCCTTGTCGACCCATTCACCCTGCATCGGATCGGCGCCCGCATTCTCGAGCACGAAGACCGCGCGATGCTCGTCGTCCTTGAAGCCGCTCGCGGTCGCCGAATAATAGAGATACCATTTGCCGTCGAGGCGGTGCAGCTCGGGCGCCCAGATACTGTGCGCGTTCGGCCCTTTGGCGGGCGGCGTCCATACGACGCGCTTTTCGGCTTTCGCAAGGTCGGCGATATTGTCCGTCCGCCACAGCATGATGCGGTTGCCGAGCGTGTGGGTGTAATAATAGACGCCGCCCTCCTGCGTGATCCACGGATCGGGGCCCGACGGAAGCAGCGGGTTGGTGAAGGTCGCCGGCGGCGCCTCCGCCGCGCCTGCCGGAGCAGCCATGCCGGCGAGAAGCGCCGCCGCGAGCAGCGCCGCCGATCGCCGGATGCGTCCGTCATGAGGCTTGTCGAGGCGGCGGATCGAACCCGCCGCCCGTTTCTTGCCAGCGACCTTCATGCGGCTCCGCACCAGCTCAGAACTTCACCCGGGCGCCGACGCTGTAGACCGTCTCGTCGCCGTTGAGCTGAAACACGACCCGCTCGTCGCCCCAATAGGTCGACGTCTTGTTGCGGAGGATGTTCGTGCCGCCGATGTCGAGCCGCAGCGCGTCGGTCACGTCGTAACCGATGCTGAAGTCGAGACGGCCGGCGGGCCGGACATAGGTCAGGAACACAGGGATATAAGGGTCCTGGACGGGCCGGGTCTCGTCATAGGGCCGTACCGCGACACCGCCGCTATTGTCGCCGTTGATATATTTGGACCGGAAGGTCCAGATCAGGCGCGCGCTCAACCCCTTCTTGTCGTAGAGCAGCCCGGCGGTGTAATTATATTTGGACACGCCGACCAGCGGGTTGCCCGCGAGCGGATCGTCGCCCTTGACCTTCGAATCAGCCAGCGTGAACGCACCCTGCACACCGAAGCCCGACAGCGCGCCCGGCAGGAAGTCGAAGAAATATTGCGCGCTGACCTCGATGCCTTTCAGGTCGACCGACCCGACGTTGCGCGGGGTGGAGATCAGGTAATTTTCACCGCCGATCTCCTCCTGCCGGTTCGACGTGACGACGCGGTCCTTGATCGAGCGATAATAGCCGGTGACCGCGACATAACCGCTGTCGAAATAATATTCGGCGGTCAGGTCGATGCTGTCCGATTTCTGCGGGCGCAGGTCGGGATTGCCGCGCTGGCCGTTGTTGATCAGGAACACATTGCCGACGACGGTGAGCGATTCCGACGGGTTGAGCGAGCCGAAATCGGGGCGCCGCATCGAGCGCGAATAGGTCAGGCGTGTCTGGAACGAGCCCGGGAACTTCAGCCGCGCGGTCGCCGACGGCAGGATGTCGACATCCGACCGCTTGGCGACGATCGGGCTGAAGGCATCGCTGCCCTCGACGCGCTCGAAGCCCGAGATGGTGCGGTCGGTCTTGACGACGCGCGTGCCGACCACGCCGTCGAGCGTCAGCGCGCCGATCGGGATTTCATAGCTGCCCTCGAGATAAGCGGCCAAGGTTTTCTCGCTGGCATTGAATTCCTTGGTCGGATCGTAGGGCGGCGCCTCGAGCGGCAGGCCGAACAGGTCGCGCAGCTCGTTGCGCCCCCGTTCGGAGCGCAGATAGGCAGGGTTCACGCCGAGGAATGCCTGCCCGCCGTTAAGCCGCGGCGCGACGCCGATGACGCCGAGGAAATCGGGCGATAGCGGCAGGCTGGAAATCAGCCGCGCATTGGCCTCGGTCGGGGTGCCGATATTGCCGAAACCGATCGACTGCACGGTGTTGGTCTGCCGCACTTCCTGGAACCGCGCCTCGCGCCTGGCATAGCGCAGGCCGCCGCGAAGCTTGGTCAGGATGCCGTCGAATTCATATTCGCTGTCCATGCGCGCCTGGAACAGGCTGCCCTCGCCCGTCGAGAAATTCTGGTTGATCGAATTGCGCAGCGAGACATTTTCGGAGCTGAGCGGAATCGACGGATCGATCGTGAAGGACGGGCCGTCGTTGTCGTCGAATTCGACGAAGACGGTCGGCACGCGCTGCCCCACCTCGGCGTTGAAATTTTCGGTCACCGAGCGCGACGTCTGATAAGCGACGTCGACCTTCAGCACACCGCGGTCCTGCTCGAAGATCAAGCCGCCGGCGACCATCTTGTTCCGCTGCGTCACCTCTTCGGACGAGCTGTTCTGGTTGATCACGACATTGTTGAAGCGCGCGCTTATGGGCTCGCACATGGTTCGGACGGTCGCCGGCTGGAGCGTCTGCGTGCCATCGGCGTTGGTCACGATCTGCGGGTTCGTTCCGGCAGCATTGACGCGCGCGTCGATGCAATAATCGCTGAGGGTCACCTCGGCGATCTGCGAACCATTGGTGAAAGGCTGGGGGTTGAAGCCGGCAAAGCCCGTGGTGCTGTTGAAATAGGTGTAGAGGCCGTCGGCATAGAATTGCAGCGATGGAGTCGCCTGCCATTGCAGCGCGGCATTGGCCTGGAATCGCTTGATGTCGCCGACGTCGGGCATGTTGCGCAGCACCTGCGGCATCAGGATGTCGGCGGTGCCGAACGGCGCCCCCGAGACGAAGCGACGTTCGCCCAGATTGGTGACGCTGCGGATATTCTCCGCCTGCGACCAGGTGACATTGACGAGGGCGCCGATCTCGCCGATCGACGAATCGGTCCTCGCCGCTGCGAGGGCACCGAACTGCGGATTGCTCGCGTCGGCGAGCGTCGCATAATTCTGGCGCGCGGTCAGGACAAAGGTGGGGTCGCGAAAGTCGAAGGGGCGGTTGAGCCGCAGATCGAGCGCACCCGCAACGCCACCTTCGATCTGGTCCGACGTCTGCGATTTGAATGCGTCGATCCGCGCGAGCGCTTCTGCGGGCACATCCTGCAAGTCGAAACCGCGCCCGGTGGTTGTCACGACCTCGCGCCCGTTCACCGTCGTCAATATGTCGGTAAGGCCGCGGATACGCACGGTCGACAATTCGTTGTTGCGGTCGTTCTGGACCTGGATGCCGGGTACACGCTGCAGCGCGGCGGCAACGGTCGGATCGGGCAGCTTGCCGATGTCGGTCGCGACGATCGAATCGACGACCTGCGTGGCGTTGCGCTTGACCTCTGCCGCGCGCTCGAGCGACTGCCGCACGCCGGTGACGATGATGTCGCCATCGGTGCTTTCCGCCTGCTGGGCCGGATCCTGCGCCGCCGGCGCCGCACTATCCTGAGCGACCGCCGGCATCGAAACGAACACGGCCGTCGCCGACACCGCGCCCAACAAAGTCTTACGCATAACCCTCTCCCTGTCTGACGCGTTTCGCGCGTTCGTCACCAGCCCCGATTCCGAAGCCTTAAAACGATAAATAATATAAAACGGAGAATATGGCAACGCGCGATAGCGGCACCGGGAACCGGCCGATAAAAAATGCGCCGGAGTCGGGCTCCGGCGCATTCCTGTCGGATTGCCGGCAGACGACCTCAGTCGCCCTCGCCGACCATCGCCCCGCGTTCGAAGCGCGGCTTTACCGGAACAGCCCCGCGATCGCCCTGCGCCTTGCGCCAGGCCGCGAGGCGGCTGCGCAGCTCCGCCAATTGCCTAGCGTAACGCGGATCGTCCGCGAGATTCACTTTCTCGTCGGGGTCCGCCTTGAGGTCATAAAGTTCCTCGGCGGGACGCCTGTAATAGCTGTCGACGATCGCCTTGGCGCCAGGATCCTTGTCGGCCGCCTCGCGCCACGACGGGAAATAGGCGCCTGAATCGGTGCGCATCACCTTGAGGTCGATGTGCGTCGTGTAGGTCCAGTCGGGATGCAGGTTCTCGATATATTTCCAGCGGTCGGTGCGGATGCTGCGCATCGGATAGACGTTCACGCGGCCGTCATTGTTGTGCGTCGTGAAGATCTCCTTGCGGCCCGCCACTCCCTGTCCATCACCAAAAAGACCGGCGAAGGAAATGCCGTCGATGCCTTCGGGCGCCTTGCCGCCCGCAAGCTGAACCAGCGTCGGCAGGACGTCGACCCAGCTGACCATGGCATCGGTGCGGGTTCCCGCCTTTACATGGCCGTTCCAGCGCACGACCATCGGCACGCGCGTGCCGGTATCGTAGAGGTTCCATTTCCCGAACGGCCACTGGGTGCCATGGTCGGTCGAATAGAGAATGAAAGTGTCTTTCCCGAGCACCGCGTCGACCGCGTCCATCGTCGCGGAGAGATCCTGATCCATCCGCGTCACCGCGGCATGGAAACGGGCCCGCGCGTCGCGGGTGATCGGCGTATCGACCGTCTTCGGCGGCAATTTCATCGCGGCGGGGTCATAACCCTCGGTCGTCCGCGGCCACGGCACATGCGGCCAGTTGGTGCCGACGAACAGCGCGAGCGGACGCTTGTCCTTGCGCGCCTTCAGCCATTCGGCGGCGGCGGGAATCCCCTTGTGGTCGTGGAAGGTGTCGTTGGCGTAATAGTCGAAGCCATAGGTCCCCGTATGCTGGTAATGCGCGACCTTGCCGAAGGCGACGACCTCATAACCCTGTTCCTGCAGATAGGAGGGCAGCTTGCGGATCGCCGCGTTTGCGCGGTCGTGGTTCGCCTCTGCCCCGTTGCGCGCGGGCATCATCCCGGTGAGCAGCGCCGCGCGGCTCGGCGCGCAGGCGGGCGACGCGACGAAGGCACGGTCGAACGACATGCCTTCGGACGCGAGGCGCTGCAGCGCGGGGGTGCGGACATTCGCATCGCCGCCAAGCGGGACGTCGGCGTAGCTCAGATCGTCGGCGAGGAAGATCACGATATTGGGCTTGCCGGCGGGTTTCGCGGCATTGTCCTGCGCACGGCCCGGGGCCGACGCGAACGAGAAGGCGATGATGCTCGATGCGAGCACCAGATTGCGCCGGCTGAATTTGAACAACGGATATCTCCCGGATTACAAGATTTTTATCGGCCGAGCGCCGTGATGAAGGCCCCCGCGCGCGCGCCGACCTCGTTCGGCCCCATGCCCGGCCGGTAAAGCGCTGATCCGATACCGAAGCCCGCCGCGCCGGCGGCGAGCCATGGCGCCATGGTCTCGGGCGCGATGCCGCC
>CBJKNR010000134.1:0-8573 GCA_966417555.1 uncultured Sphingopyxis sp. | reverse complement strand
CCGAATCGAAGAAGACCGACCTCACCCATTCGCTCGGGCTCGTGATCGACAAGGATGGAAATGCCGACACGATCCTGTGGAATGGTCCCGCATTCAAGGCCGACATTGTCAACGGGACGAAGATCGTTGCGGTCGACGGCATGGCGTACAGCCGCGAGCGGATCGAAGCCGCCGTTCGCGCCGCAACCGGCGGCAAGGCGCCGGTGCGGCTGCTCGTCGAGCGCGGCGGACGCTATCGCAATATCGAGATCGATTATCGCGGCGGGCTGCGCTGGCCGCACCTCGAAAAAGTCGGGAGTGGCCCCGACTGGTTCGATCGGCTATTGGCGCCGCGCCGGGCGCTTTAAGCCTTCCATGATCCGCTCGTGTCGGGCGCAGTCGAGACACCGGTCGTCGCCGCGCGGCTTCGGCATATCTCGACTTCGCGCGATGCAAGCGGCTAAGGGGCGCCCGAATCAAAAAACAAAGGACTGTTTTCTCCCATGCGCATCGACCTGATTCCCGCCGGCGACAGCCCGCCCGACAGCCTCAATGTCCTGATCGAGGTGCCGATCGGCGGCGAACCGGTGAAATATGAATTCGACAAGGCAAGCGGAGCGCTGTTCGTCGACCGCTTCCTTCACACGCCGATGCGCTATCCCGCCAACTATGGCTTCGTCCCGCACACGCTGGGCGAGGATGGCGACCCGCTCGACGCGCTCGTCGTCGCGCGCTCGCCGATCGTCGCGGGCGCGGTGGTCAAGTGCCGCCCGATCGGCGTGCTTTTGATGGAAGACGATGCCGGCGGCGACGAGAAGCTGCTGTGCGTGCCGGTCAACAAGACCTTCCCCTATTATGCCGATGTCGCGACCTATACCGACATGCCGCCGATCGTGCTCCAGCAGATCGAGCATTTCTTTACCCACTACAAGGATCTCGAACCCGGCAAATGGGCCAAGCTCAACGGCTGGGGCGACGTCGATGAGGCGAAGCGCATCATCGTCGAATGCATCGAGCGCGCGAAGAAGGTCGGTTTCTAGCCCCCATCGTCATTGCGAGCGGAGCGAAGCAATCCAGGGCGGTTTAAAGCTACTCTGGATTGCCGCGTCGCCTTCGGCTCCTCGCAAAGACGAAGTTCAGGATTGTGGCGTTTCGTCCCTCAGCACCCGCACGTCGGTGCGCGGATAGGGAATGCGGATTCCCGCCTCCTTGAAGCGATCCCATATCCCCAAAAACACCTCTCCCTGGATATTGCCGAGCCCTGCCTCGGGATCCGAAATCCAGTAGCGCAGCTCATGCTCGACCGCGCGCTCGCCGAACGCCGTGATCCACACAACGGGCTCGGGCTCGTTCAATATGCGCGGATTCTCCTTCGCGGTCTCGATCATCAGCCGCTGCGCGAGCCGCAGGTCGCAGTCGTAGCCGACCGGCACGCGCATCCGGACGCGCACTTCGGGGCTCGCATAGCTCCAGTTCTCGACCGGCTGCGTCATCAGCAATTCGTTCGGGATCAGATGCTTCTTGCCGTCGCGCGTGATGACGTTGACCGCACGCACCCCAATCTTCGCGACCCGCCCGACATTGGGCACCCCGCCCGGCGCGGTCGAACCGCCCATCGAACTGCCATCGCCGACGACGACGATGTCGCCCGGCTTGATCGAGCGGTCCATCAGCAGGATGATCCCCGCGATCAGGTTGCCGACGGTCTTCTGCAGCCCGAAACCGATCGCGAGGCCCGCAGCGCCCGAAAAGACCGCGAGCGCAGTGAGGTCGATCCCGAGCAGGTCGATGCCGAAGAGCAAGGCAAAGACGGCCAGCGCGATCGCGATCAGCTTTTCGGCGAGCAGCCGCTGCGTCGCGTCGATCTGCGTGTTGCGGCGGAGCAGCCATTTGATCGACCGCAGCGTGACCCGCACCGCAAGATAGAGCAGCACCGCGACAATGATCGTCGAGAACAGCCCGTAGAGCGACAGACGGTATGAACCGACGTCGATACCGATCGCCTTCAGTGCCTCGATCGTCCGGAGAACGCCTTCGGGCAGCGCTTCCATCGCAATCATCCGGCTACCGCGGCAAAACCGCGTTCGAGGTCGGCGATCAGGTCGGCCGGGTCCTCGAGCCCGATTGACAGCCGGACGAGCGGGTCGGGATCGGTCCACTGCGTCGCGGTGCGAATCGTCGCGGGGTCGCTCGGCACGACAAGGCTTTCATAGCCGCCCCAGCTGAAGCCGATACCGAAATGGGTGAGCGAATCGATGAAGCGCGTCCGCCCCGCCTCGTGGGCGCCTTTCAGCGTGAAACCGAACAGGCCGCTGGTGCCCGAAAAATCGCGCGACCATAGCGCGTGGCCGGGATCGCCCGGCAGCGCGGGATGAAGCACACGGCCGACCTCGGACCGCCCGGCAAGCCAGTTCGCAACTACAAGGCCATTTTCGCCCTGCCGCTGCATCCGCACGTCGAGCGTGCGCAGCCCGCGCAACATCAGCGCGCAATCGTCGGGCGAAACCGCATGGCCGAGCTGATAGGCCGCGCTGCGCAGCTTCGGCCACGCGGCGCGCGTCGCCGTGAGCGAGCCCATCATCGCGTCGCTGTGTCCGCCGACATATTTGGTGAGGCTCATCATCGTTACGTCGACGCCGTGCGCGAGCGCGGGGAACAGCAGCGGCGTCGCCCACGTATTGTCGAGCATCGTCAGCACGCCGCGTTCGCGTGCGATTCGCGTGATCGCGGGGATATCCTGCACCTCGAAGGTCAGGCTGCCCGGCGATTCGAGGAAGATCAGCCTCGTTTCGGGGCGGATCAGTTCGGCGATGCCCGCACCGACAAGCGGGTCATAATAGCTGGTCTCGATCCCGAGCCGCGCGAGCATTCCGCCCGCAAAGGCGCGTGTCGGCTCATAGGCGCTGTCAACCATCAGCAGATGATCGCCCGGCGACAGGAGCGCGAGCAGCCCCGCCGAATTGGCCGCAACGCCCGACGGATAGAGCAGGGTGCCCTCGGCCCCCGGTTCCATCCCGGTCAACGCATCGGCGAGCGCCCACACCGTCGGCGTCCCGCGCCGGCCGTAATAGAGCTTGTCGTGCGTCGCATGGCCGCGCGCCTTGAGGTCGGCGATATTGTCATAGAGGATAGTCGAGGCGCGCCACACCGGGGGATTGACGACGCCGCCGCCCAGCCGCGGGTCGCCAGTCCACTCGGGACGCCGCCCGCCCTGCACGAGCCTGGTTGCAGGGCGGAGACTGTCATCGTCGCTTTTGCTCATCGCCGCCTTGTTAGCCGAGCGCGGGTCAAAATCCACCCTTCGACGTGTGGATCTCTCGCCCGGCGCCCCGGTTCAGGCCGCGCCGGTGGCCTTGGGCGTCGCGGCGTCGGCGCCCCATTCGACCCAGCTGCCGTCATAAACCGCGACGTCGTCCTTGCCGAGCAGGTGCGCGCCGAACGCGACGACGGTCGCGGTCATGCCGCTGCCGCAGGTCGAGACGAGCGGCTTGTCGAGGTCAATCCCCGCCGCATCGAAGACGGCCTTGAGCTCGTCCCCCCGTTTCCACGTGCCGTCGGCGTTGAACAGCTGGCCGTGCGGCAGGCTGCGCGAACCCGGGATATGGCCGGGGGCGAGGCCCGGGCGCGGATCACGCTCTTCGCCGGTGAAGCGCGCCGCCGGGCGCGCGTCGACGACCTGTTCGGCGCCGCTGTCGACGTTGGCGAGCATCTGTTCCTTGGTGCGCACGGCCTTCGCGTCGCGCCATACGGTGAAGTGGCGGTGACGCAGCGTCTGCTTGCCCATTTCGAGCGCGCGGCCCTCGGCCTTCCATTTGGCGAGGCCACCGTCGAGCAGTGCGACGTCGTGCGCGCCGAACAGCTTGAGCAGCCACCAGGCCCGCGCCGCGCTCTTCAGCGGGCTGTCGTCATAAAGCACGATGCGGCTGCCGTCGCCGAGTCCGAGCGACTGCATGCGGCTCGCGAATTTTTCGGCCGGCGGCGCCATATTCTCGATCGCGCTCGACGGATCAGTGAGCTCGGCAAGGTCCATGAACACCGCACCCGGGATATGGCCCGCCTCATATTCGGCGCGCGCGTCGCGCCCTTCGTCGGGCAGGAATTTCGTCGCATCGACGACCCGCAGGTCCGATGCCCCCAGTTCGCGTTCCAGCCAGTCGGTTGAGACCAAGGCGTCCATGTCATGCTCCTGTTGCGACCGGGCGGGAACCTTGTTTGCCTGTCCCTCGCCGGCCATCCTGCTGTGGCTTCTCGTCTTTCCGGGGATAGTCAGCCTATGCCCCCACCTGCGCTTTTTCAAGCAGGGTCCGTCCTGCCCCAGCCGATGCTGCACCGCAACAGAAAAGCAGTGCCATTTTGAAGCGGGCTATTGGCTGCGCCTCATCGCCGTCGCGCGCGCTCCGGGGCGGTCGACGGCATAGGAGGGGCGGTCGAGCGGCAGCGGCGCGAGCTTCCCGCTCCCGCTCGTGCCCTGTTCGCGGCCGATGACAAAGCTGCCCGCATTTTGGCCGAACGCCTCGCCCTCGCCGTCCCAATGATAGGTCACGTCGAACGCGATGACGGGGACGAGCATCGGTTTGCCACCGATCACCAGCGGTTCGATTGCGGCGCGCGGCAGCATGACCTCGGTCGACAATTCCTCGCCCGCACCCGCCGCCAGCACGATGTCGTCGCGCAGCACGCTGCCGCCGGCACCATCGAAGAACCGTGCGAGCACGGCTTCGGTCATCGCCGACCCCTGACCCAGCGCGATGCGGACCATCAGCCCGGTCGCGGGCACGGTCCCCTCGTTGAGCAGGTCGAGCGCGAAGCCGACCGCGACATGATCGGGGGCAAAGCGGATGCTGCGAATGTCGAGCGCCATGCCGACGACGGCACGCTGCTCGCCCGAAACGCGCGTGACGAGCGGCGAGGCGACGCGCGGCTCCGCCGGCGCAGCGGGCTGACGTGCAGGCGGCGGCACCGCCGGGTGCGACACCGGCGGCGAAGCGGGCTTCGGCGCGGCCGGCGTTGCCGCGCGCGGAGCGGGAGGCGGCGGCACCGGGCGCGGTTCCTCGATCGCATCGTCGATGGCAGGACCCGCCGGCGCAGTGCGGCGGCGCCAATGCCAGAAACCGGCGCCCGCGGCTGCAAGCGCGGCGAGCGCCCACGCCCAGAGCGGCGTGCCCGACGGTGCATTTGCGGGCGCCGCGGCGGCGGGCGCCTCATCGCCCGCTTCGGGCGCGGCATCGGCGGCCGCGGGAAGGGTGGGCACCGCCGTGTCGAGCGGCGGCAGAGCCGCGCCGTCGCCCACGGGCGGCGTCGCCACCGTTTCGGGCGAGGCCGCGCGGGGCGCGGCGGCAGCGGTAGCATTGCGCCGTGTCGGGGCCGGCGCAGGCGTCGGCGTGGCGGTCGCCGACTGGGTCGGCGTCACGCGCGGTGGTGCAACAGGCTGCGTCGGCGTCGGAGCGGGAGGGGGCGTCGGCTGCCCCCGCCGTTCGCCCGGCGCTACCGGCGGCAAACCATTGTCCGACGGCCCCTGGACATCCGGGGCGCGGCCGTCGTCGGGGGCCGGCGGCAGGCGGAAATCGATCGGACGCGACGGCGTCACCGTGTCCTGCGCCGCCACAGGCACGCCCGCGGCCAGCGTCGCTGCCGCCAGCGCAAGCGCCGCCGTCTGTTGTCGCCCGAAGTTACGCACCGTCATCTTGTCCGCGATCCCACACTACCCATATGCCGCCCGCGCCGCTGAATTGGCGCTGAACCTTGCAACTGGCCGTTCCGGGGCGATCGACCCGGATGACATCGGCCGCGCTGCGCACTAGAGCCTTTCCATGACCGATTCCAGCCCCACCCCGCTCGCGCCGAAACATCTCGGCCAGTCCAGCGAACTTCCTGCCTCGCCCGAGGCGGCCGTCCTCGACTATGTGCCCAATCCGCGCGCGGGCGATCTCTATCTCGTCCGCTTCGCAGCGCCCGAATTCACCTCGCTTTGCCCGGTGACCGGCCAGCCCGATTTCGCGCATCTCGTGATCGATTACGCCCCCGGCGAAACGATCGTCGAGTCGAAGAGCCTCAAGCTCTTCCTCGGCAGCTTCCGTAACCATGCGGGCTTTCACGAGGATTGCACCGTCGGCATCGGGCGCCGGCTGTTCGACGAGATGAAACCGAGATGGCTGCGCATCGGCGGCTACTGGTATCCGCGCGGCGGTATTCCGATCGACGTCTTCTGGCAATCGGGAGCGGCGCCCGAGGGGCTCTGGCTCCCTGATCAGGGCGTTGCGCCCTATCGCGGCCGCGGGTGAATCCGCCGCCTCTCAACTCTCGGGGCGCGGTACCAGATCCATCGTCTGGTCGGGTTTCAGCGCATAGCTGTACCAGAACCATTTGTTTTTGGGATCCTGCGTTTCCTTCTTGAACGCGGCGATCAGGCGCCTGCCGTCGGTCTTCACATAGATCGCGCCGTCGACGCTGACGTTGGACCGGCTCAGCGTATCGACGTCGGCGTTCATCGCCTTTGCCAGCGCCTGGGCCGCCGCCTTGCGCGCGGCGTCGGACAATGGCGCGCCATTTTCGTCCGTCTCGGGGCCGCCGGCGGCCAGAAGGTCGATATTGCGCTTCAGCCGCTTGACGAGCGCGACATCCTCGCTCTCGCGCGTCGAGCGCTGCAACTCGGTCGACAGCAGCACCGGCGCCGCTCCCCGCGCCGCCTTGCCGAGCCGGCCGAGCAGGTCTGGGCGCGGATGCACATAATTCACATCGTCGTCGCCCGACGAAATGACAAAGGCGGCGGGATTCACCGCACTCAGAAACTCGTCGGTGACGTCCGATGCGCCATGATGGCACGCTTTCATCACGTCCGATCGGAAGCGAACGCGCGCCGCGGCGACCATCGCATCGCGCCCTGCCTGATCGACGGGCCAAGTGCTTAACCCGGCGTAGCGGGTCAGCAGGAATCGCTCCGATTCGGTATTGAGATCGCCGCCGAACAGGATCGAGAATTCGCCGAAACGCAGCCGGAGGATCACCGAATGGCCATTCTTGGTCTTCGCGGCATCGCCAAAAGTCCTGAGCCGCAGTTTGCCGGCGCCGTCGCGCTCGACCCAGGGACCAAGAACCTCGATCGTATAGCCGTCCCGGTCGCCCGGCGCGAAACCCGGCATCCAGCGCGCGCCCTGCGCAAAACTGCCGTGCTCGGTCGACAGCATCTCGAAACTGCCGACATTGCCCTTTTCGATCGCGGTCGCGATCAGCTTCGCAAAGGCACGGCCCGACGGGTTCGCCACCGGATCATAGATGGTGCGCGCCGCGGCGTCGCTTTCGACGATCTGCTTCAGATAGCGAACGCCGTCGACATCGGGCGCGGTCACGCCGCCCATCCCCTCGATCTCCTCGCCGGTCGGCAATTCCAGCGCGCCATTGTGGTACAGATGTTCGAAGCCGATGTCCTTAGTCGACAGGATGCTGCGAAAACCGCCGTAGTGGTCGAGGTCGGCGTGGCTGATCACCGCAGCGTGAAAGGCCATGCCGACACGATAGGTGCCGAAACGCGCGTCGAGAAAATCGCGCATCGCCCGTCCCTTCCCCGCGTCGACGATGATCACGCGTTCCTGCTGTCCCGGCGGCAACGCCGGATCGGTCGCGCGCTCGGGGGTGATCAGGATCGAGCCGTCGCCGATCCCGACGTCGAGGAAGATCATTTCGAGCGGGCGGCGCTCGACGACTTCGTGCGCGCCAATCTTGAGCAAGCGCCGCTTGCTTTCATCCTTCCACGCCCAGCGAATCCAGCGCCAGTCGCCGGTCTGCGGCATGTCAGGCGCCAGCGTCAGCCAGTCGCCCCAAAGCACCTCGCGCACCTTTTTGCCGTTCGCATCGCGCAGGAACGTCTTTTCATAAGATCCCGCGCCATCGGCCCCGCCGGGCAAGGCAACAAAAACATGGTCCATGACAGCCTCCCGCGTCGTTGACGGGTCCATCTATCATGGCGGCTGCGACAATCATTGGACACGCGCGCCGAAAATCGGGTGGGCCGCCGAAATTCATCTTTCCGTCACAGTTTGTTGACACTAGTGTCAACGATATGCGTAGCACCCCCCTGCCCCACGACCATGGCATCAAGGTCGGTCCCGATGCGATCGATTTCATGGGCCATGTCAATAACGCCCACTATCTGAGCTGGGTGCAGGAAGCCGTGCTCGCGCACTGGCGCAAGATCGCGCCGCCCGAAGCGGTCGCGGCGCATCTGTGGGTCGCGCTGAAGCACGAGATCACCTATCGCCGTCCCGCCTTCCTCGACGATCAGGTCATCGCGACCGTGATCCTCGAAAAAGTGCAGGGCGCGCGCGCCTTCTACGAAACGATCATCAAGCGCGGCGAAGAAGTGCTCGCCGAAGTCAAATCGAGCTGGTGCTGCATCGACGCCGAAACATTGCGGCCCGCGCGCCTTGCGAGCGACGTGATCGCGCGCTTCTTTCCCGCCGATAAAAGCTAGCCAGAACGCACCAACTCGCCATCCCTTGCGGATGCGGCCGCGCCGCGCCTTCGCGGCGACAGCCGAACCCCCACGCGATCAGGGGCTGACCGGATCGTCATCCTCGTCATCGACCACCAGCCAGATG